>CAIKKO010000076.1 GCA_903828025.1 uncultured Sphingomonadales bacterium | reverse complement strand
GGCCCCGGTCCACGACCGCAGCGCCTGCCCCACCGCCTGCCCGAGCGCGAGACAGCGGCGCGGCGAGGGCAGCGGAAACTGCACGGTGTTGATCGCGATGGGCACCAGCTTGACCGGCCACACCTCCGCATCGGGCCAGGCCAGCTCGAACGGGATCGACAGCGCGTGGTCCACCTTCATCGACTGGCACATGGTGATGTCGAATTCCGCCCCGACCAGCGCATCAATGATATGCCACGAAAGATCGGTATGGCCGGTGAAGCTCTTGTAGACCGGGAGGCCCCAGCCCTCGTCGGCATTGTCATAGCGCGGAGCCGCACCGACCGCGAAGGTGGGCATCGCATCGAGGAAGAAATTCAGCCCGTGATCGTTGTAGAACACGACCGCGACATCCGGTCGGACATCCTCCAGCCATTGCCGCACCGGTGGAAAGCCGTCGAAGAACGGTTTCCAGTATGCGGACTGCTGCTCGCCCCGCTGGATCGCCCCGCCAATCGCGGGAACGTGGCTGGTGAAATACCCGCCGACCACCTCAGCCATCATGCATGCTCCCGTGCAGGGTTGGTCTTGCCAAGATGGAGTCCGTCGATAGCGGGGTCGACCCCGGCATGCTGGGCCACCAGCATGGCCTTGAATTCAGCGACACTCCGCCCAGCCTGCAGCGCGCCCAGATCCTGAACGTTGAGGCCGAGGATGCCTGCGAGCTTGGCGAGGTAGTAGACGTTCCCGCCCGCCTCGAGCATGGCGAGAACATCGCGTGCAGCGACAGCAGCGCGCTGCCGAGGGGTCAGGGCGAACTTGCGGCAGTAGCCGGCCTCGTCGGCGACGAAGGCTGCGCGGTTCGCCGGATCGTTGAAAGAAAAGCACATCGCATTGAGTTCGAACCCGCGCGAGGCCAGATCGCCGTCGAACAAGGCTGTCCCCGGGATCGACCTTCGCAGGGTCCTGTCAGCTGCAGATGCCATCGCTTGTCTCGCTCGCGCATCGCCGGAGCCATTCCGACGTCGGTGACCTAACAATTTCGGGCATGCGGCGAATTGACGCAGGTCAACCCGGCTTTCGGTCGCAGCACGTGCGGCTAGGGCCAGATGACGTTAAGGATGGTTACGTAACGCATTGGTACCGGATTGCGCGGCGTGCGCGCAGCGGCCAATCCTTGCCCATGGCTCTCTCCAACGCCGACCGGCAACGCCGCTATCGCCAGAAGCTGAAAGCCCGGGCATCGCCGGATGCGGCCGGCGAGCATGCCCGCATGGCTGTCGAGCGGACAGTGCTGGCGCTCTGGGCGTTTCACGAGCGTCCGGGCCCAGGCGGCGTGGCGTGGGCGGCAATCGACGGTTGCTCGACATTGGCGCAATACCGCTCCGAGCTGGAGCGGAGCCCGGGCAACCTGATTCAGGCCGCGCGCGCATTCCTGCCCGATTTCTCTGGACTTACGTCGAAGGAGGCGCAAGCCATAACCGTCCTAATAGATATTTCCGATGCCTTGCGGCTTACCCCCCCCACAGGGCTATGCCGGTGGGGTCAAAGCCAACGCTAGCGCTAACCACACAGGCTATCTTACGCGAGGCACGGACTAGCTATACGACCCTGCCGAAGACTGCGCCGACAAGATAAGTACTTAAACTTAAACCCGATATACCTACGTATCCTCAGCATAACTCGTTTCGATTTTTAGGTTAAAGATCCGCTCGGAAGTTGTTCGAGACTAACAACTAATTCCGTCAAATTTGAGCTTGCTGCCCTCCATGGCATCGGATAACGGGCGCGGGACAGGAGTGATATGAGCGTAGATCGTCAATTCATGCGGCTGTTTGTCAGGCGCTATCGCAGCGGCCTGATCTTGGTCGCGATCGCCAGCGTCATGCTCAATGTGCTTGTTTTCGCAGGCTCGGGCTACATGCTGCTGGTTTACGATTCTGTTCTGCCGAGCCGCAGCGTGCCCACGCTCATCGGCCTCTTCGGCATGCTTTTGCTGGTTTATGCGTTCCAGTCAGTGTTCGAAGGCATCCGCAGCGAAGCGCTGCTCGGCATTGCCAACGGCGTGCACGACGATCTGTTCGAGGCGGTGCACTATGCCACCGTCACGCGGCCGCTGCGCGCCGGGGCCGACAAGGGCGACGGACTGCAATTCACGCGCGACCTTGATTCCGTGCACACGTTTCTGGCCAGCCAGGGCCCGATTGCGCTGATCGACCTGCCGTGGGTGATCACTTTCCTCATCGTGCTGTTCGCGTTGCACTGGTGGCTGGGGCTGACTGCACTCGCCGGGGTTTTCGTGATGGCGGGCCTCGCCATCTGGTCGAACAAGCGCACCCAGGCAGGATCGCGCGAGCTGTCCACGATCACCGGCCGCCGCTCGGCCGCCGCGCTGTCCGAAATCCGCTTTGCCGAATCCGCGCTGGCGATGGGCATGCAGGAGCGGCTGGTGGCGCGCACGGCTGGCTGGGAAGGCAACTTCATCGAGGCGCAGTCCTACCTTTCACGCACCGTTTCGCGGCTCGGCGGCGCGAGCAAATCGTTCCGCATGCTGCTGCAATCGCTGATCCTCTCGGTCGGCGCGCTGCTGGTGATCGACGGCAAGGCCAGCGGCGGCGTAATCCTCGCCTCCTCGGTGCTGTCGGGCCGCGCGCTGGCGCCGGTCGATCAAGCCATCGCCAACTGGAAGGGCCTTGTCGCCGCGCGGGCAGGCTGGGGCCGCATTTCGCAAGCCGTCTCGACCTTCCGCAAGCCCCCTGCCCGCAATGTCACGCTGGACCGGCCCAGCAACGAGTTGACCTTGCGGGATATCTGGGTGGCCCCGCCGGGCACGCAGCGCTTTACGCTTTCGGGCGTTTCGCTCACTTTGACCCCCGGTCAAGTCCTTGCCGTGATCGGCCCGAGCGCGGCAGGCAAGACCACGCTGGTGCGCGCCATCCTCGGCATCTGGAAGCCCAATCGCGGCGAAGTGCGGCTTGACGGCGCAACGCTCGACCAGTGGGACCACGAAACGCTCGGCAGCTATTTCGGCTATGTGCCGCAAACGGTCGACCTCGTGGACGGCACCATCGGCCAGAATATCGCGCGTTTCGATCCCGAAGCCACCTCGGAAGCGGTGATGAACGCGGCCAAGGCGGCGGGGATGCACGAGGTGATCCTCGCGCTGCCCGATGGCTATGAAACCCCGGTTTCGGCGGGCGCGGTCGAACTGTCCGCCGGGCAGCGTCAGCGCGTCGGGCTTGCCCGCGCGCTGTATGGCGATCCGTTCCTGCTCGTGCTGGACGAGGCGAATTCCAACCTCGATGCGGCGGGCGACGCCGCGCTCGCGCATGCCATCGCCGGGGTGTGCGCACGCGGCGGCATTGTCATCATGATCACCCACCGCCCCGCCACGCTTGGTCCCTCGACCCATCTCGCGGTCATCAACAGCGGCCGCCTCGCCGATTTCGGCCCGCGCGACGAGGTGATGCAGCGCATGCAGGCGCAAAACCCGCAGGCACAAAACCCGCAGGCACAAGTGCAAGCTGGGCAGGCCCCTGCCCCCGGCGGCACCGCAACCAAGGAATCCGTGGCGTGAACATGCCGATGAACATTCCCGATCCCGCACGCCAGCTGCTGCCGGTATTTGGCGAGGAAGGCGGCGACAAGGCCAAGGCGCCGTGGCTGCTCAAACGGCTGCTGCTCACGGTGGGCGGGCTGCTGCTGGTGCTGTTCGTTCTTGCCGCGGTCATTCCGATGGGCGGCGCAGTGATCGGCGGCGGCTCGGTCGGGGTCGAATCGCGCGTCAAGCGCATTGCCCACCCCACCGGCGGCGTGATCAAGGCCATCTACGTCCGCAACGGCGAGCATGTGACGCAGGGCCAGTTGCTGATGCGGCTCGATGATCGGGTCACCGGCGCGGACGCAACGTATTCGAACCTGACGGTCGAGCAATTGCTGGCTCAGCGCGCACGGCTTGAGGCAGAGCGGCTCGGCTCGGGCCAGATCGTGTTCCCGGCGGAACTGACCCATTCGGCCAACCCCAGCGCCCAAAAGGCAATGGCGGACGAAGCGCGGCTGTTTTCCATCCGCCAGACCGAGGAAGCCGGGCTGCGCGCCCAGCTCGCCGCGCGGGTCAACCAGTACAACGAGGAAATCGTCGGCTTCCAGTCCCAGATCGCCGCGCTCAAGCAGCAGCGCAAGCTGATCGAGCCCGAACGGCAGGGCGTCAAGGACTTGTGGGACAAGCAGCTCGTCACGATCAACCGGCTCAACCAGCTGGAGCGGACCGCGGTCGATCTTGAAGGCAATGTCGGTTCGCTGGAGGCGCAGATCGCGCAGGCCCGCGCCAAGATTACCGAGGCGGAGGAGCAATCAATCCAGCTGAGCCAGACCCGGCGCGTGCAGGCAGGGACCGACCTTGCGCAAGTCAACACCGCGCTCAACCAGCAGCAGCTGCGCAGCGTGAGCGCCGCCGACCAGCAGGACCGCAGCGAGATCCATGCACCCTATACCGGTGTGATCGAGAAGATCGCATTTTCGGCGATCGGCGATGTGGTCCGCCCGGCCGAACCGATCATGGAGATCGTGCCTGACCGCGATGTCATGGTGGTCGAGGCGATGATCAGCCCGTCCGACATTGATCAGGTGACCAAGGGCCAGACCGCCCGGGTGCGGTTCACCTCGTTCAACCGCCCGACGACGCCGGAAATCATCGGCAAAGTCACGTATATCGCGACCGACCGCAGCGAAAATCCGGACTCCAAGCAGGCTTTCTATATGGCCCGGGTCGAAGTCGATCAGGCTTCGGTGAAGAAGGAGGGCCTCGAACTGCGCAGCGGCATGCCAGCGGAAGTCTATATCGAGACGGGCGAACGCTCGCTGCTCTCCTACGTGACCAAGCCGCTGATGGACCAGTTCATGCGTTCGTTCCGCGACAATTGAGCTGACCGCGATGCCCACGCCCACGTCGACCTTCATGGCCACCTCGCTCACCGCTATCGCCATGGTGGCCGCGCTCGCGCCCGCCGCCGCGCAAGTTGGGCCTCCTCCGGCACCCGCGACGGCACCCGCGACGGCCCCTGTCCAAGGCCCTCCAGCTCCCGAAGCGCAGGTCGGCGGGTATGGCACAGATGATCCGGACAGCGCGCGCGACCCCGGCGATGCGGCCAATGCTGCCAGTGATCAGGCCGATCCGGAGAGTGGGCGCATCGCCGTGCGCCCCGAACTGCCCGCTGAAACACCGTCCGATGTCGTCGCGCTGGCCGCAGAGGGCAAGCCGGTCACCTCGCTGACCGACGCGCTGCGCCTGGCGTACTGGACCTCGCCCACGCTGCTGGCACAGCGCTCCACGGTGAAGAGCTACGATTTCCGCATTGTCGAGGCCCGCGCCAACTTCGGGCCCAAGATCAACTACAGCCTGACCGATACCTGGCAGCGCGACAGCTTCGAGCAGCGCCGCGGCCACTCGATCCA
This sequence comes from uncultured Sphingomonadales bacterium, assembly GCA_903828025.1. Classification (GTDB taxonomy): domain Bacteria; phylum Pseudomonadota; class Alphaproteobacteria; order Sphingomonadales; family Sphingomonadaceae; genus Novosphingobium. Next base: position 51,059 of record CAIKKO010000076.1, on the reverse strand, counting down.
CCTTTCGGGCTGGACCTCGACCGCATCGGCGATCCTCACCCAGCCGCTGTTCACCTTCGGGCGCAACGCCACGCAAGTGCGCAACGCAGCCGCGCAGCTCGAATTTCAGCGGCAGGTGCTGCGTTCGACCGAACAGCAGGCGCTGCTGGACGCGATCACCGCCTATATCGGCGTGCTGCGCGACCGCGCCTCGGTGGTCATCGCCAAAGACAACCTTGCGGCTCTGGAACGCCAGCTGACCGACAACCGCACCCGGCTCACGGTGCACGAAGTGACCGCGACCGACGTGCAGCAAGTCGAGACCCGCGCTGCGCTCGGCCGCGCGCAAGTCTATTCGGCGCAGCGTGATGCCGCCTCGAGCGAAGCCTCGTTCCTGCGCATGGTCGGCGTGCCCGCTGGCGATCTGGTGCAGCCGAATCCGCTCCAATTGCCCGTGCGCCAGCTGGAAGAAGCCTATGCTTATGCCGAGCTGCACAGCCCGGTCATCCTGGCAGCCCAAGCACGCGAGAAGGTCTCGCGCTCCAGCGTGGCGGCGGCCCGAGCCGATCTCATGCCGCGCGTCGATTTTCAGGGCAGCGCGAACTACGGCACGCAAAGCGCTTATAGCAACGCGCTGCGCACCAAGGAGGTGCGCGGCCAGTTCATCATCAGCGGGCCGATCTTCGAAAGCGGCTTGCGTGACGCGCGCATTGGCGATGCGTTGGCCGCCAACGATGCAGACTGGCGGCTGCTCGATGCCTCGCTGCGGGAAAACCGCGCGACGCTGGCCTCCTCGTGGAACGATTGGCAAGCGCAGCAGGCAGGCATCGCCAGCTACCGCGACGCCGAGGCCTCTGCCCGCCAGGCGTACGAAGGCGCGATCCTGCAGCAGCGCGCGGGGCTCATCACCACGCTCGACGTGCTCGATCTGGCGCGCGAACTGCTGGTGGCGCGCAGCAATTCGAACACCGCGATCGCCAATGCCTATATCGCCAAGGCGCGCGTGCTGGCAGCCGCCGGTGCGCTCGAACAATCTTGGCTCATGCCCGACAATGCGCGCTACGATCCGGAGCAGCATTGGCGCAAAGTCCGCCACAACGGCGACATCCCGATCGCGACGCCGATCCTGCGCGCGCTGGATAGTGCGCCATTGCTGGGCGGCACGCGCGCACGCGCCGTGCGCGATCCGGCGGGCAAACGCACGGCCGTACCGATCATAATCCAGCCTGCGGAGACGCTGGCCGCCCCTAGCCCCGCGCCCCCCGCCCCGGCTTCAACTCCAGCCAGTCCCTCACCGCCGAAGTAAAATCTGCGCGGCTGCCCCCCTGGGCTGCGAGTCGCGTCAAAATAGTTCTCGCAACCGCGAAGCAGCAGGAGTAGCCGCGCGGCGATGGACATGAACTCGACTCAGGGTGAACCTCCCGTCCCGCTCGCCGAAACCGCTGCGGTCGAAACCGCCGTCGGCGAAGCTGTTCACGATCCTGCTGGCCCCGATCCTGCTGGCCACGATCACCACCCCAAGGAAAGTCTTGCCAAGCTGGCGATGGGCGCCATTGGCGTGGTGTTTGGCGATATCGGTACGTCGCCGCTCTATTCGCTCAAGGAAAGCTTCATCGGCCACCACCCGCTCCGGGTGGACCATGAGCATATCTTCGGGGTGCTCAGCCTTGTGTTCTGGACGATGATGGTCGTCGTCACGCTCAAATATGTCTTCATGATCCTGCGCGCCGACAACAAGGGCGAAGGTGGCAGCCTCGCGCTGCTGGCGCTGGTCGGCCGCTGCATGAACGACGAGCGCTGGATGTATGCGATGGTCATGCTCGGCCTGACGGCGACGGCGTTGTTCTTCGGCGATGCGATCATCACACCGGCGGTGTCGGTGCTCTCGGCGGTCGAGGGGCTGACCGTGGTCCACCCCGGGTTCGAGGCGCTGGTGCTGCCGATCTCGATCGCGATCCTGATCGGATTGTTCGCGATCCAGGCGCGCGGCACGGCGGCGGTGGGCAAGTTGTTTGGCCCGGTCATGGTGTTCTACTTCCTCGTGATCGCCACGCTGGGCGTCACCGGGATCCTGCAGGCGCCCGAGATTCTCGCGGCGATCAACCCGCTCTATGCGGTCCGGTTCTTCATGATTGATCCCATGCTCGCGTTCCTCGCGCTGGGCTCGATCGTACTGGCGGTGACGGGGGCCGAGGCGCTCTATGCCGACATGGGCCATTTCGGCCGCCGCGCGATTACCGTGGCCTGGCTGTGGATCGCCTTCCCGTGCCTGCTGCTCAATTATCTCGGCCAGTCGGCAATGATGCTGCGCCATCCGGAAACGGTCGAAAATCCGTTCTTCCTGCTCGCCCCCGAAAGTCTGCGCCTGCCGCTGGTGCTGCTCGCCACGATGGCGACGATCATTGCCAGCCAGGCAGTGATTTCGGGCGCGTTTTCGGTTTCGCAGCAGGCGGTGCAGCTGGGCTATCTGCCGCGCATCCGCATCCGCCACACCAGCGCGAGCGCGGCGGGGCAGATCTATGTGCCGCTGGTCAACTGGGCGCTGCTCGTGCTCGTCGTGCTGCTCGTGCTGGGCTTCCGCACTTCGGGCAATCTCGCCTCGGCCTATGGCATCGCGGTGACGGGCACGATGTTCATCACCGCGTGCATGTTCGGGGTGCTGGCGTTCATCGTGTGGAAGTGGCCGCCGCTTGTCGCCGGGTTCTTCACCGGCCTGTTCCTGCTGGTGGACGGCGCATACTTCGCCTCGAACATGACCAAAATTCCCGACGGCGGCTGGTTCCCGCTGCTGGTGGCGGCGATTGCCTTCACCATGTTGACGACCTGGGCCACCGGCCGCCGCATCTTGCGGGAGCGGCTGGCCGAGGATTCGATGCCGTTCGACGTGTTCCTCAAATCCGTCGCGCAGAAGGTGCGCCGGGTGGCCGGCACTTCGGTGTTCCTCTCCTCCAGCGCGGAGGGTATTCCGCCCGCGCTGCTGCACAACCTCAAGCACAATCACATTCTGCATGACCGGGTCGTGATCCTGACGGTGGAGACCCAGAACGTGCCGCACGTGCCCCCCGCCAGACGCCGCGAAGTGGAAGACATGGGCTTTGGCTTCTACCGCATGATCATCCGCATCGGCTTTATGGACGAAGCCAACATCCCCGCCGAACTGGAAGCGGAGACGCGCGCGGGCGGCCCGTTCAAGCCGATGGAAACGAGCTATTTCCTCGCCCGCCAGACGCTGATCGCCTCCAAACGCCCGGGCATGGCGATCTGGCGCGAGAAGATCTTCGCATGGATGGTGCGCAACGCGGAAAGCGCGATGGTGTTCTTCCGCCTGCCCACCAACCGCGTGATCGAGCTCGGCAGCCAACTGGAAATTTGAGGGCGGCCAGCGAGAGCGCAGGGCAGCGGGCCTATGCCAATACGGGCCTTTGCCGATCACGCACCGCCCCTTGCCCGCACAACTGTGTTGGCGCGCGAGTCCCGGCTTGGTGCCTGCGCGATGCAAACGCCTGCACGGGTGTAGTCGTCCTGAAACAAAATGGCGGCAACCGGATGACAAGACACTCTGCGCTCCGTTTTGGCTCGGGGGACCTTGCCCCAATGGCGAACCAACGCCGCGGTCTGGTGTTCCCGGTTGCTTCCATGATCGCAGTTCAACGCAAAGGATTTTCGCGTGACCTTGCCCCCTAACCGGATCAACGGCACTGCCAGCCAGGATGTTTTGACCGGCACGAGCGGCGGCGATGCGCTTTTCGGTTACGCTGGCAATGATACGCTCAAAGGCCTCGGCGGCGATGACTATCTTGACGGCGGCTTGGGCAAAGACACGATGTACGGCGGAGATGGCAACGATACCTATATCGTTGACAACCTGTCCGACAAAGTCATCGAACTTGCGAACGGTGGAATAGACACCATCGAGACCAAATTGAAATCCATGACTTTGCCAGTGAATGTCGAGAACCTGACATTTCTGGATTCAGTGCATCATTCCGGTGCGGGCAACAGCCTTGATAACGTGATCACCGGCAGTTCAGCGAATGATTTTCTGAACGGCCGCGGCGGCAATGATACGCTCTACGGCGGCGCGGGCGATGATAGCCTTTTCGGCGGAATCGGAGACGACAAACTGTTCGGCGGGAGCGGACAAGACAAGCTGCTGGGCGGCGACGGTAACGATGTTCTGGATGGCGGCTTCGGCGCGGATATCATGCAAGGGGGCCGGGGCAACGACGTTTACATCGTCGACAATCTCAAGGACCGGGTCCTCGATGTGCGCAATGGGGGCACCGATGAAGTCGATGCATCGGTCGATTTCACGCTCTCTCCCAATGTCGAAAATCTGGTTTTGACAGGTCTGTATTCGACCAACGGAACCGGGAATGCCCTCAATAATGTGATGACCGGCAACAGCGCGCGAAACGTGCTCGATGGCATGGCAGGCAATGATACTTTGGATGGCGGCCTGGGGCGCGATACATTGACGGGTGGATCGGGCGCGGACAAATTCGTGTTTTCGACAGTGCCCAATTCGCTCGACAACTATGATCTCATTACCGATTTTTCGCATAGCGATGGCGATAAGATCAACCTGTCGCAGGCCGTGTTCAGCGGGTTTGACCATCTCGGCCGAGTCACTGCGAGTGAATTTTACGCTGCGCCCGGAGCCAAGGCCGCCAAAACCGCCGATCAGCATATCATTTACAATACGTCCACCGGCCAATTGTTCTATGATCCCGATGGCGTGGGGCACCACGCTGCGGTTGAATTCGCGCAAGTTCATTTGGGTGCCCATGAAAGCATGCTGTTCAGCGATTTCATGATTATCGCCTGAATTCGCCCGGCAAAGCAGCGGCTGAAGCGTTTGGGCCAAAATCCCGTTGGGCCGCGTTGCTTAGCCGCAAAAGGCGCTGCCAAACCGTATCGGTACAACGGGGCCGCACGCTCTACGTTTGGTGCATGGGCCCCGTCGTGGCCGTCATTTCGACCACATGATCGGCCAGCCGCAGAACATCGGCGCGGTCGTGGCTGACCAGCAGGATCGGCAGCGCGAGCTCGGTGCGGATGCACTCGATGACGGTGAAAATCGCCTCGCGCCGCGCGTCGTCAAGCGAGGACAGCGGCTCGTCCATCAGGAGGAAGCGGGGGCCCGACAGGAGCGCGCGACCGATCGCCACCCGCTGCGCTTCGCCCCCCGAAAGCGTGCGCGGGCTGCGATCGAGCAGCGGCGCAATATCGAGGAAGGCACACGCCTCCTCAAGGCCGAGCCAGCGGCGCTCTGGCGGCGCCAGGCGGTGGCCATAAAGCAGGTTGTCGCGCACGCGGCGGTGCGGAAACAGGCGCAAGTCCTGAAACACCATGCCGCACGCGCGGCGTTCGGGCGCGAGATCAGTCTTGGCGTCGCTATCAAACAGGACCGTCCCGGCGACAGCGATCCGCCCGGTTTCCGGGCGCAGCAATCCGGCAATGGCTTCCAGTACGGTAGACTTGCCCACACCCGATGGCCCGACCAGCGCGGTAATTCCGCCGGGGCTCGCGAACTGGCAGGCTATATCCCGCTGGCCCCGCCGCAGCGCGACATCGACCTCAAAGGACATGGCCGCCCCTGCCCTGCCCGGCCGAGCGCGACAGCGCTTCCGAACTCACCAGCGCTGCAAGCGACAGCGCGACCGAAACCGCTGCCAGTCGCCACACCGTTGTATCTCCGCCGGGCATCTGCAGCGCGGCATAGATCGCCAATGGCAGTGTGCGCGTCTCGTCCGGGATGTTTGAGACAAAGGTGATCGTCGCGCCGAATTCTCCGAGTGATCGCGCAAAGCCAAGCACCACGCCCGCCAGCACCCCGGGCGATGCCAGCGGCAGCGTGATCGTCGCGAACGTGCGCAAGGGCCCTGCCCCAAGCGTGCGCGCCACCTGCTCCAGCCGCGGGTCCACCGCTTCGAGCGAGAGGCGCATCGCGCGCACCATCAGCGGCAGCGCCATGACTGCGGCCGCAATCGCCGCGCCGGTCCAGCGGAACAACACGCTGATGCCCAAGGCCCCGAGCACGCGGCCGCCAGGCCCATCCGGCGCGAACGCGAGCAGCAACAGCCAGCCGATCACCACGGGCGGCAGGACCAGCGGAAGATGGACCGCAGCGTCGAGCAGCACTTTGCCGGGAAAGCGCTGCCGCGCCAGCACCCAGGCGAGCGCAAAGGCAATCGGCAGCGCGCCCAGAATGGCAGCGAGGCTGACCTCGATCGACAGCCCGACAATGCCCCACTCTTCGCCCGAAAGCCCCATGCGAATTACCGCGCTCCGAAGCTGAAGCGGCGGAAAATCGCCTTGGCTTCGGCGGAGATGAGGAAGCGGCGGAAGGCTTCGGCATCGGGATGGGTCGCCGCAGCCAGTCGGGCGACCGGGTAAGTGATCGGCGCGTGTGCCGCCGCCGGAATCCATCCGGCCACGCGCACGGCGGGCTCGGCGCGCGCGTCGGTGGCATATACGATCCCGAGCGGCGCGGCCCCGCGCGCGACCAGCGCCAAGGCCGCCCGCACGTTTTCGGCGCGGGCGAGACTGCCCTGCACGCCCGGCCAGACCTTGAGCGCAGTCAGCGCCTCGCGCGCATAGCGCCCGGCTGGCACGGCATCGGGATCGGCCAGCGCAAGCCGCCCGCCCCCCAGCGCCGCCGCAAGCGCGAAGCCCGGCTTCACATCGAAGCGCGCCCGGCTGGCGGCGTGCGCAATGATCACCAGCCGGTTGGTGAGGAACGACACGCGCGAATCCGGCGCGATCAGCTTTCGCTGCGCCAGATAGTCCATCCACGCCTCATCGGCCGAAACGAACAGATCGGCGGGGGCCTTGGCCTCGATCTGCCGCGCCAGCGCCGACGACGCGGCGAACGAGAGCACCGGCCGGGCATGCCCCATGCGCGTCCAGGCATCGGCGGCGGCACTCAGCGATTCCTGCAGGCTGGCCGCCGCAAGCACCAGCGGACCACGGGCCGGAGCTTGCGCGGGCGCGAGCTGCGGGGCAACGCCCATCAGCACGGCGAGCGCGGCGGCGAGCGCGCGGTACAATATGGCCATGGCGGTTCCCCCGGTTGCGATATTTCGTGGTATATAGAATGCCGCGTTGAAACAAGGGTCGGCGCGCCGCGCAGCATGGTCATTGCGCCGTCATGGTAGACGTGGAAAGGAACCGCTGGGATCGGTCTGCCGGGCAGGCCATGCCGCCTCTATCCGCGAAAGGACCGTGCCCGTGCCCCGTTTGCTGCCTTCATGGCTTGCCAGAACTCCGCTGCTCGCTGCGCTGATTGCCGCGCCGCTGGCGGCACCCGCGACGCTCCACGCGCAGGACAACGAGGGCCCCGGCTGGCATGTCGCGACCGCTGTGAGCCCCATCGGCGCGGGCGACCGGGTCCATGGTCCGGCCAAAGCGGCGGTGAGCGTGATTGTGTGGCTCGATCCCGAGTGCCCTTATTGCAAGGTGCTTGGTATGACCCCCGAAACGGTGGTCGATGCTGCGCAAGGGCGCGTCAATCTCGCGGTGCGGCTCTATCCGCTGCCGTTCCATGGTGCCAATGCGATGCTGGCTTCGTTATCGGCGCTGTGCGTGGGCGATCAGGCGGGCGATGCGGCCTATTACCACTTTCTCGATGGATGGCTGGCGATGACCGGCAGCAATGGCCAGGGCATTCCCGCGCAGGCAGGGCAGAACGGCGATCCTGTGGCCGCACTCGCGCGGAGCGCAGGCGCGCTCGACAGCGCAGCATTGGCCGCCTGCACCACCGCCCCGGCCACGAGCGAGCGGCTCGGCGAGGAAATGCGCAGCGCACAGCGCGCCAATCTGGGTGGCACCCCGGCCATCGCGGTGCGCAACAACGCCAATGGCAAAACGATCATGGTGGCCGGCGCGATTGGCGACGACGATCTCAGGGCCGCGATCGAATACATGGCCAAGCAGGGTGACCGCTAATACCAACCTGCAGTGATCCTGACCTATGAGGATTGCCAGTCCCGTTCGCTGGCGAGGAGTGGTGGTGAAGGCGAGGTGGTGCATCGTCGAACCGCCGCGACGAAGTCCAGCGGGCGGGGCCAGAAAGCGCGAGACTGGCAACCCGAAGGGCGATTTCTGGCGGCTCTCGGACAGCGTCGCGCCCTCGGAACGATGCACCACATCGCCCCTTCGGCCGCTTCTTGCCGAGAACCACCAGAAAACGTCCTCATAGGTCAGGATCACTGCAGGTTGGTATAAGTCCGCGGCAGACCCGCGCTAACCAAAAAAATGGCGGCGGATCCGAGGATCAACGCCGCCAGTCGATTGGGATATAAACAAATCACCTGCCAAAAATGACTGTGACACGTATTGTTTACACAGGAAACCCTTAATTTCGTCTGAACAGCGCGCATTTTGCTGAAAATAGCCCCGATTCGCGCTGAACCCCGCTCCAACGCCCCGGAATTTTGCCACGCGCCTGCGGGCGTAGGCCGAATCGCGCCGCCGCCATGCGCCGCGCACAAAAAAGTGGCCCCGGTTTCCCGGGGCCACTCCTGTATTGACCAAATGCAATCGGTGGTTTGGATCAGAGACCCGCGCCAGCCGTGCACGAGGGGTTCGCGCCACCTTCAGAGTAGGTGATCGTCGACTTCTTGCCAACGCCCGGATACGTGGCGCCAGCCGGCAGCTTGACGGCACCGGCAGTGGTGACCGTGCTGGCTGCGATGGTGGTGGTACCCTTCAGGCCGTAAGCGGCGATGAAGTTCTTACCCGGCAGACCGTTCTGGAGGTACAGACCGAGGCTGTTGTCCTTCGGGTTGTTGATCAGGAAGGTGTTGTAGATCGCAGTCGTCCAGTTGGTCGGGAGCGGTGCGATGTTGTACTGCGTACGGATGCCCGGCTTCTTGACGCCCGTGAACAGATCCTTCGACTGCTTCTTGCCAGCGCTGTCCGTGACGTTGAAACCGTACAGCGTGGTCAGGAACGTGGCAACCGCGTTGCGGTTGTCGGGGTTCGCGAAGCACGTGGCGGTGTCGAACTGGGTCGTGCCGGTCAGCGGGTAACCAACCTTGGGGTTGGCGAGCGACGAACCAGCGGCATACAGCGCGTTGTACCAATCAAGCGGGTTGGTACGGACGATGGTGCCCGAGGCGCCAGCGGCGTACTTACCAGCCTTGGTCGATTCCGGCGGCAGAACGGTCGTGCCGAAAGCGGCCTGTGCGGTGGTTGCGTTCGGCATGGCGAAGGCAGGAGCCTTGCCCGTGCCGTTGGCATAGGTGTCAGAGATTTCAAGCGCAGCCGCCGAAGTGGTAGCGCCAACTGCCGGGAGGACCTGGTCAGCCGAGATGTAGCCGATCTTGCCGTTGAACAGGAGCGAACCGTCTGCCGAAGCAACCAGCGCACCCGGGATGGACGTGCCCTTCAGCAGCTTGACCGCCTGCAGCAGCGAAAGGTCAACCGCAGGATCAACAGGGCTGTAAGCGACCGAGTTCGTCACCACCGGGGGCGTTGCGTTGGTCGTGTCAACAATGTTGGCAATGGTACCGTAAACCGACTGATCCGAGACCTTATAGACCGTGGTGGTCGTGGTCACGACGGTGTGCGTGATCGTCGCATCGACGGGATCAGTCACGGTGGTCGTCACGGGCGTACCGACGATCTCATAGAGCTGCACTTCCGAAGCCAGACCGTTCTTCGCGAAGACCGCATGGCCGAAGAAGTCCTTCAGCGTGGCATCCGAAGCCGCGAAGCCAGCGTTGATCGCCGTGATCACGTTACCGCCACCCGAAGCGACGATGAACTTGCCGCCGCCGTTGGTGCCGGTGGTGGCGCTGGTCGTGATGCCTTCCGAAGCGGAGAAGCCCGACGACTGGCTGACGAAGCCTTCAACGCCGTTCTTGTAAACAACGCCGTTCAGCACGCTGGTCGTACCGGCCAGAGCGCTGATGTGCTTCGCAACCTTCGCAGCGTCAACCACACCGGAGGTGGTGTCGAGGCTGGTCGGGTAGTAGTTCGTGTCACCACGGAATTCGCGCAGGTTGATGGCCGAAGTGGGGTCAAACGGCAGCGATTCTGCAGCGTTGGCGAACTTGTTGGTCGTGGTGCCGAGCGAGTCGGTGCAGGCGTTGTTGATGTGACGCGAGAAGATGTCGGTGGTGCCCGACTTGTCGAGACGGCCGACCAGACGGATCGGAGCGCCTTCCTTGGCCCAACGCGTGGCGTCGTCCGAAACGTCCTTCAGCGAAACGAGCACCGGTGCCTTGGTGGTCTTGCTGATCACCGGCTTGCCCTTGCTATCGACCTGCCAGTTGGTGGCAGCGATGCGCGGATCGTTCCAGTTCTTGATCACGCCGTTGACGATGTTGCAGTAAGCAACCTTCGACAGGCGCAGACCGCCGTTGGGGGCGTCCGTGGCAGTGGCCTGAACGTTGAACTTGTAGGTCGTCGCGTGGGTCGTGTCCGAAGCCACATAGGCATAGACCGGGTTATAGGCGAGCGCGACAGGCAGAACATACAGCGGAACCTGAATGAAGGCCCCAGCCGCGGCGTGGTTGGCCGTCAGGTTGGTGATATCGCTCGCGCCAGCCGGCGAATCCGAAAGCGCATAGTGAGCACCGCCCCAGGTCGACACGTCCGAACCGAAGATGGCGGGCGAGGGGTTTGCAGGAGCAGCGGCGGTGCCGTTCGGCAGCTTGATGCCGTTGGCCTGATAGCCCGCATAAGCGGTCGTGGCGGTCAGAACGTTGCGGCTGCCGCCCGAACCGATACCGATGTAACGGACCGAAATGTTCGGCTGGATCGACTGCGAGCTGCAATCGAACGTCGGGGTGACGGCGAGTGCCTTGGCGTTGCCGAGGTTGCGCGGCGAGACGGTGTCGTCAGCGTTCACGGTGAACGAGTTTTCGCTGCTCGTGGTGCCGGTCGGCTTGAAGCCGCCAACGCAGTTGGCTTCACGCGGCCACATGTCCTGGACCGAGGTAGCGCCCATGCCGCGAAGTTCGGCAGAAGGATAAACGAGCTGGGCGTGCGCCGGAACGGCCGATGCGATGACCGCAGCGGTCGCTGCGAGCAGCGACGATTTCAGATGATTCGACATTATATATCCCTTTCGCTTCAGTTTGGTCCTGATGCCGTTTCCGCAGATGGAACGGTCACCTCGGCCTAAACCTTCAATTTTATCATGTCCTTTTAAGACAAGGACTTGCTGGGAGCGGTCCTGAGCCTGTCCCGACGCCGCCCGAGAAAACGACGCTGTTGGACAGGCGGTTTGATTCGCCCCCGTGCACCCCTTTATTTTTGAGCGGTGACATTTTTGTGATAAACGTGTCGGTCATGATCACCGGTGTGGTCCAAGCTGTCTGTCCGGCCGTGGCGCGCAGGCACCGGGACGGCCATTGGCCAACCGCGATCGCCCGCGAATACGCCCGTGCTTTGGCCCATTTAGGGGCGTTTTGCGGAGTACGGCGCGCATTTCCGCCGCACGGCAGCCTCGCCCCAAGGTGCGGAACGAGGCCGGTTTCCCCGTATTTTTTTCGCCAGCAATCAGGCCCGCACCCGGCCAACACGCATCATGTGCCCATTCGGGACACAATCCGACTGCTTAGCGCAACCGGACAGGAGCCGTCCGGCCCGCCTGACGCTATTGCGCGGGTGCCGCAGTGGGCGGCAACGTGGCGCGCTGGATCGGAATCGAGGTGAGCTTGGCATCAAGCGCGGCCACCACGGCGGCCGTAAGATCGTTGGCAAAATTGCCGCCAAGCAAGGTATTGCGATCCAGCAGCAGCCCGCAGCCCTTCTGCGTATAAACAGCGGCGATCAGCGGCTGGGCCTGCGCCGAAATGGTCGCCAGCGTGTCGGCGCGGGTCTTCTCGATCTCGCGGCGGCGCAGATTGGCCTTGGCCTGAATCGGCGCGAGCTTTGCGCCAAGAGCGTTTTCCTGCGTGCGAATCTGATCGGCCGTCATCTTGGAAGCCTGCGCCCGCAGCGCGGCAATCTCGCCGTCCACGGGCTTGCGCTCGGCATCCAGTTCGGCTTGCGCCTCTGCGGTCAATTGCTTGATCCGGTCGGTCGCGTACACCGCAACTTTGCTGTTGGCGAGCACCGCCTCGCGCGAGAGCATGCACACACCCGGGATGGCCGGACCACCAAGCCCGGCGTTTTGCGCCTGCGCCGCAGACCCCGCCGTCAGCGCCAGCAGGCAGGCCGCCGCCGCGAGGGGGGTGATGGCTGTGTTGATCCTCATACTCGAACTCCCTGGGTTATTTCCGTCGGCCTGCCGTTAGTCCGATCACGCCCCTCGATAGGCCCGTGATCCTGAACCGCAGCCGCTTAGTGGACACATTTGCCGGATGAATCGAACCGGCCGCTCGGGCAGTCGTCGGCATTGCCGCCGATATACCCCAGCACATCGACCCGGATGATCGACCGGCGATCCGCCGCGCCCGATTCCTGCGCTCGGGCCTGCGCTGCCGTGGCCGCCGTCGCTGCCGTTGCTCCGGCCGGCGCGGCGGGCGCTGCCACCACCGCCGTCGTGGGCACGCCCACCGATACACCGCCCACCTTGAAGTTGTCGGCATTGGCCACCCGCGCCGCAGCGACGAACACGTCACCCGAGGCGCGCACGCCCGCGTCGCCCGCGTCAACCGTGCCAACCGGCGCGATGAGGGTGACGCTCGACGGGGCGATATTGGCAGAAGGTTGCAACGCGGCAATACCGGCCCCCGCCACGCTGCCAGCCGAGTCCACCTCGCTGAACGCATCCGGCGTGAAGCGCAGCGTGATGGGCGGGAAGTTGGACGAGGTCTTGGGCCCCTGCCCGGCGTTGAGATCGCCGTTTGAAGACCACATCGTGATATTGCCACCCGAGACCGTGAACAAGCGGCTCTGATTCAGGCGGAAATCGCCATCGGTAAAGCTGCGGACAGCCCCGCCGCGCAAGGTAATGACGCCTTCGTAGCCAATCGGGATCGAATCGATCGGGATCGGCTGCGGCTGGAAGTTGGTCCCGGTGCTCAGCCCAAGCCGACCGACGTCGCCAAGCGGCGTGCTCTTGCTGGCCGCCTGGCTGGACGTGCGCTGGACCGAGCCCGCAATAAAGTCACCGCCGGGGCCAATCAGGGTAACATCACCGCCGCGCGCGGTTTCCACCGTGGCAAGGCGCAAATCGACGTTGCCGGTCAAGATCCGGGTGGCGCGGGCCGGCTGGCCGTCCACGATGTTCTTCGTCGGCTCACCCAGCGGGTGATCGGCGCTGATCGTCGAAGGATCGGTCGTGAAGGTCGAGAGGTTATCGGTGTAGCCACTGCTGGCCGGGAACAGAGTCTGTACGGCGCGATACCCGCGAACATACTGAAGATAGGAAGGCCCATTGGGGTTCGCCGGAGCGGAAAGTTCGCCGAAATACAGATCCTTCAGCAGAAATTGGCGCTGCTGCTGCTCACTCACCCCGGCGGCGTAAGCTTTATACATGGTCGCATAGCGCTCGTACGCCAGCGTCTCGAGCTTGGCTGGGGCCGCAGTCGCTGCATCTGTCGTCGCAAACGCATCGCCGAATACAGAGAGGAACACATCCGGGGCGTTTTGAAGCAGCCAATCGGCCAATTTGGGCGCATAAACGAACTTGGTACGATCAGGCGATTTGTTGCCGGCTGCATCCGCCACCTGGACAAAGAGGTCACCGTCCAGCTTTGCGGCATTCTGCGGGTCCAGATAGGTGCTGTTGAGCGCCGCAAAGTCCGCGCCATGCGCCACGCCGAACAGCGCATAGGCATCCGCGCCCGTTGCGCCGAGCCACGGATTGGCTTCGTTCCCGATCGTGCGGATACCACCAGCGTAAGAGACGCCGCCTACTGTAACGGAATTGAGGAACGGCCCAAGATCGCGTCCAGCCTGAACCGACAAGGTGCCGGGTCCGCCAAGAATGAAATTGGTCGTTCCGACATAGGGCCGTCCGGTTACAGCACTATCAACCGGAGGCAATTGCGTCGTAGCCAATATATCGCGGCCTGCAACAATGCTGGTTACATCGGATACGCTGACGTTCTGACCTTCAAAATAAAAATTCTGCAAATCGATTCCGACATTGATTCGCGCCGCCTTAGCCAATTCCAATTGAACATTGCTGATCGACCCGCCAGCGTAAATCTCGATCGGCCGATCGTCACCTGCGTGGAGCAACGTGCGCTCGTGGTACAAGCGAAGCAGACTGTCGCTCGCCGTCCCCAAGATGGCGCCGAACGAAAAACCAAGCCCGGCCACCCGCTCGACTGCTTCACCTGACGGGATAAACTGTGTGACGCTGAATGCACCGGGCAGATCCGACGGGTTGGCATCACTCATGGACAACGCGAAATTGGAAATGTCTCCACCCGCAACCAGCGAAAGTTGGCCAAACTGGCTGGGATACAGCAATTCGGGTCGACCATTGCCGAGCAGGATATTGGACGTCAGCGACGTGAGCGACAGCGACGGTGGCAAGACATAGCCTTGCAGGAAGCCGCCTTCATCGCTGGCCTGGCTCGCCTGATCCATAAACGAAACGCGCTGCTCGGGGCGGTTTTGCACGAGATCGACTGCGCCGCCCGTTGTGATCGAGACCCCGGCGACCGGCGTGAACGACCCGGCAGCCCCCAGAACGTCATTGACGCCCGCAAAAGTCTGCTGCGCCCCAAGTGCTCCAATGCCGCCGATCGTGACATCGCCTCTTGCAACCAGCGAAACGGTGGCATCATTGACCCTGATGCGCAGCAAGTTGCGCGGATCGGCACCCGCACGGACGTCATACGATACCCGGTTGAGCGATGTTCCAGCCGCTGCCACAGCGCCGCCGACCGTGAGCAGACCAACGCCATGCGCAATGTCCACTTGTCCGCCGAGGACATCCCGGCCAGCCCGAAGCGCGAGGTTTCCAGAGCCGCTGGTGGAAAGCACCCGCGCGCCCGCCGCATTGAGATCGGTCGAAGTGGCATTATCGAGCGCAACCGTCAGATCATTGACATCGCGCCCAGCGGTCACTGTCACATCACCGCCGGCAAGCGCGCCAACCCCCGAAATGAACAGTTGCGCGACGCCCGCGACGTTGGTGTTGAGGCCGACGCTGCCAATCTGCCACCGCTGGCTGGCATCGCCAACGTGCTCCTTGTAGAAGTTATTGGTGCTGTCATAGCCGGGCAGGTCGGTCGTATAGTCCAGCCCAGCGCTGAGGAAAGCCTCGCTCCAGACATCGCGTCGCCCGATCACATCCACGCCAGCGGCAAGGCTGATCGCGCCGCCACCGCCTGCCTGAACCGGAGCCCAATCGAGCACACCTTGCGGCGACGGGATATAATCGAGCCGTTCGCTGCTGTTTGTGAGCGCAGCCGATGCGGGCGAACCGAAGCCCGCAAGCCGCGTCCCCGCAGTATAGACCGCCGCACCGCCGACCTGCGCGGTGTCAATGTCATTGCCGAAAGCACCAAAAGCGTCGCGGCTGGCGCCGGTGTTATCGCGATATAGCACTTTGCCCGATCCGACGAGGTCGACGTTACCAGCGGCAGCGAGTGCGATCTTGCCGTCTCCTGTCCGAATGACCGGACGATAAAACGCCTTGGGCTGATCGTAGACGATCGGAGAGCCCGGATCGATCGGACCGACCGTATCGCGCGTAAGATTGGCGTAAGCCGTGCCGTAGTCAGTGGCGAGAAACTGGGTCACTTCGCTGAGTGAAGCATATACGCCGACAATGTCACCACCATCCTTGATGAAGCGGTGGCCAGAAAAGTATGTCAATGCAGCTGCGCGGGTTGTGTCAGCCAGCGCGTCACCGCTACCCCAATTGAGGTGCGTGAAAAAGTCAGCCGACGTTTTCGGATCAATAAGCTGACCCAGCGTTGTAGTGAGGAAATTGTTCGCAGTACCGTAGATGATATTGCCAAATCCGTCGTCAATGCCAAGCTCGACCCCGCCGCCGAGCGTATTGTTGCCCTTCTGTGCCGTTACCGAATACGACTTTTCGCCCGCGACGATAACAGAACCGCGGCTCGCGCGGTCCACGGAGAGGGGATCGGCCGATCCGGCCGCTGCCCCGGCGACCAAGCGGATATCCGACGACGTAACCGGCTTTCCGTTCACCAGCGGGAACAGCTCACCGATCCCGATGGCATTGCCGGTACCATCGGCCGCGACCGTATTGGCCGAGGCGTTGTAGGGCGAATGGACGAATATCGGCGTTGCCTGATCGCCCAGCTCGGGTGCGGTAAGATCAACCACGACAATCCGATCATCAGACGGCGCTTTGCCTGCATATTTCGAATAAGACAGCAGCGTTGTGTCGCAGGTGCTGAAATTCTCGCAGTTCAGCTGCGTGGCAGGATGATAGACCCGGTCACCGCCGCCCAACTGGTGGTTGATATAGCCCGCATCGGTCCGGTCATGGAACGCGAAGAAGCCATCGCTGATGCTGTTGGCGACGGTGAGGTCGCCGCCCGCGCGCACGCTGAACACACCGGCCTCGCCAGTCACTTTTCCGCCCACGCGGAATGTCATGTCGACAAACCGCGAGAACAGTTCGGCTTCTTTGCCCTGAACCACTTCATAGCGCGGATTGCCGGCGGCATCGGGGCCAAGCGGCGATTCAACCAGAAGCCCCGCCGCGACCGCCGCGCTGTAATCGGTGATCGTTCCGGCGCCGAGATTGATATTGCTGTCGACCGCAATCGAGCGCGCCGAGGACAGCACGGCTTCAGGCCGCAAGCGATAGCCGGCGAGGCTGCCGCCATCGGCCCGGACCACCGTGAAATTGCGGATGAACGACGGCAGGGTTCCCGCTGCACCGGTATCTGAAAGAAAATTGGGCTTGCCGGTCGCAGCCGCGTCGAGATGGATCCCGCCAACGTCGCTGGTTACGCCAGCGAACGCGCCCGAAGCCGCAATCGCGTCAAGATCGAACGTCTTGAACGCATCAAGCGTGAGCGCGCGTGCGCCGGTAATGGTTCCCGCCGCACGCACATCCACTGCAGTATCCGACTGGATGAGCGGAGCCCGCAGGGTCACCGTCCCGCCAAGATCACCAGCGACCTTGCGGTAGGCAGTCGTCAGCGCCTGGGTGGTCGCATCCTTGACACTGACCGCGACCTGCCGGTCTGCCGAATTGGTAGCATGCACATCAATGGCCGCGCCGTTGGCGATTGTCAGCGCCGCATCCGCTGCGGATATCCCCAAGGTGATGTTGCCGCCGCTCGCCTGGCGGCTATCGTTCGCATTGTATCCGCTCGTGCCAGCTGCGAGACGCGCGGTTGCAGCCAGCGTGAGGCCATTTGCGCCATAAAGCGTGATATCGCCGCCATTGACGCGCGCCGCAGTATAGCCCGGATCGGTCATCTTGAGACCGGAAACGCTCTCGCCGGACGTATCGATCGTCCCGGCGATGGCGATCATGCCATTGTCGGTCGCCAGTGTGACTTTACCGGCGCGCAAGGTCTGACCGGCGGCAATCGCAAGATCGCCAGTGCCGGTGTGAATCTGGACAGCGCCGCCAAACAGCCGGCCCGAGGCGGTCAGGAATGCGGAAAGGTCAAACGCGGCCCCGGTGCCATCGCGCAGGCTGGCACCATCCAGAAGGATCGCGGCATTGCGTGTCGCGGTCGCCGCAATCCCGCCATTGAGTGTCGCGCCAAGCCGGATTGCCCCGTGGGTCGCGACAAGATCGAGCGACCCGGCCGTGCCGACACCAGTGTCCACTGTCAGGTTTGTGCCAGCAGCCAGGTCGATTCCGCCAGTCGCGCTCTGAAGGTCGATTGTGCCCGAACCGGCCGTGGCGGTTATCGGATCGGTCGACGAACCGATCTGCGTGCTGAAACTTGGCACCGCGATGGAACTGGTGCCGGAAACGGCAATGTTGCCCCGTGCGAATGCTTCTACCACCCCGGCGGTGGCACGGATTTGCGCGTCAGTCACCGTAAGGCTGGCAATCCGGGCTTCGGCTGTGCCGAACGCAATCGTTGAACCAGCCGACTGCGCCTTTGTGGTCGAGGTCCCGGTCAGGCCGTGACCGTCGATCGTGACTTTGCCGGTTGTCGCAAAAACATAGTCCGCCCCGCCGGACGTCACATCAGCGCTGCCAGACGATGCGCGGTCCGCGATGAAGGGCGTATGCAAGGTGAGCGAAACGTTCGCAGGTGCCGCTGCATCGTCGATCGCCAGCGTACCCTTGCCTTCAACATAAAGCCCTGCGTTGCTGTTCAGCGTAACGCCGCCCTCGAAGCCGAGCATTCGGAATGTGCCGTTGCCTAGCCCAATCGTGTCAGCAATCAGCGAAATGGTCGTGCCCGCACCGCATGCCGAGAGTGCACTGGTCGCACAGCCTGCCGCCGCAAGACCGCTGTTACGCAGGTCAATCGACTTGGCCTTGAGTGCAACGTTCGAGCCGGTCGAAACGAAGCCCGCCGAATCGACGACCAAATCGTTGAACTGCGTCGGCAGCCCGGCGCCGAGTGCGATCAGCCGCTGGGATTGCAGCGTCAAATGATCGGCTGCCGCCAGCTGATTCACCACTGCAGCATCAAGCCCGCCTGCTGACAGATCAAGCCGCACTGCGCCCAGACTGACGTTCTTTGCAGCAATCGTCGCCTTAGCGCCCAGGCCCACGCTGCCGGTGCTGTTCAACGCCAGCGCCGTTCCGGAGAGCGATGCGCCATTGCTGATGGTAAGCCGCGCCGTCCGCAGTTGCGCATCGGTCAACGTCGGATCGACCGTCCGCGAAACTAGCCGCTCGGTACCGCTGGAAAGGCGCAACACCGCGCCAATACCGGAGTTGTCGCCCGCAAGGGTTGACGATGGATTCGCCGAATAGCCGACGAGGTAGTCCCCGCTGCGGGAATCGCTCAGCGTGCCGGTGGCCTTGATCGTCGCGCCTGCTGCAAGCGTCAGATTTGCGTTATCGCCGCCAACTGCAAGGATAAGCTCGGGCAATTCGAGCGACGTCGATCGATCGACCCGGATGTTTTGGCCGACAACGTCGATCGAGGTGGTGCCATCGAGGTTGTCGGCGCGTATCCCGCCGATCAGCAAGCTGTTTGCGTTGAGCTTGTTGAGCGTTGGCGTGGTGAGGGTCAACACCCCGGCGGTCGGTGTGATTGGCAGCGCCGCCCGGATTTCAATCGCAGACACGGCGATATCAAATTGCGCACCCCGCCCACCGGTCGCCGCATCGACGGCAAAGTTGCCATCGACCAGCAAAGACTCGGTGGGTCGAAGCACGAAACGGGCTGCATCCAGCGGCGAGCGCGGCGCGGCTTTGCCCGCCTTGGTGGCAAGATTGTTGAAATCGGTCGTACCCGAAGTCGTTTGGAGCCTCGAATACCGCCCAAACGTCGCCACCGATTCAACCGTAAACGCCCTGCGGGTCGACTCACGGAAGTTGGTGCCCGCAGTTCCGAAACTGCCGCCAATCAGAACACTGCCGTCGCGCAATTGTGACGCGCCATCGACAAACGGCGCTGCACTATCGGTATTCTCGACGAGCCGCATGGCCCCCGGCAAGAGCGCGTAATGCGCTGGCAGAAGCAGGTATTCACCGGCAGCAACGCCGCTGCCCCCGTCCAGCCAGACGGTGCGGCCTGCATTGCTGCCGTAGAGATCGCCAGTCGCTGCTCCGTAGTCTGCCGAATAGACCGGATCAAAGGCAGCAACCTCGCCAGCTTTGGCGACTGGCAAAATGGCATAAACCTGCCGACCGTCAGCAAATTGCAGACCGTTGGTGCTGCTAAACGTATCGGTATTGACGCGCGAAAGCACGTCGCGCGAGCCGCCTGTGCCCGAAACAAACTCGTAAGCGAACACATCGCCGCCGCCTTGGCCATCAATTTGCGCGCCGGTGCCCACGCTGATCGCGCCACCATCAAGGTGAAGTTCGCCGACCGGGGCGGCAGTCAATGCGCCGTTGGTGTTGGGCTTGAAGTAATATTCGGTGAGATCGGTCGTCTCACCATACGGAACGTTCAATCCTTTGCCGCTGACCGAAGTCACGCTGCCCGCGCCGAAGGACACGGACTGGGTGAGCGGAACGGTTCCAGCGGTCAGCGAGAGTTGGGTCGAGGTGCCAATTTCAAGCAGGCCCAAAGGTGCCCGCAGGACACCGTCCTGCACGATATGCGCGGCAGCGACCTTGAGCCAGCTGCCCGCCGAAAGCGGCGTATCGGGTGTCGCGCCGCCGTTGGATGCAAACGAAACGGTCCCAGAATTGGCCAGCGAGGCAATCACATACGGCGTTGCCGTGCTGAAGCTGGTGCCATTGCGGCGGTCCTCGATGAGCTGCTGGAGGTTGCCTGTCCCGGTCGTCGCATAAACCTGTGAAGCCACGAAACCGAGATTGCCGGTCGAAACAACTTCCCCGGTCAGCCCCGAAAACTGGTTTTCCAGAACGGGTGAGGCCACCCCGATCAGGCGTATGTCGTGCGCAGCCTTGAGAGTGACTGTGCCCGCCGCCTGCCCGGCGCCGTCGGTTCCGCCCGGGACCACAAATGCGACCCCGCCAACCAGATCAATATTGTTGCCGGCAATCGTGATCGATCCGTGATCGACCGTGCTTGGCGCATTGCGCGCCGCCTTTTGCGACAGGCTCGAAAGGCGCACATACGGCGCTTCGATCACCGCATCGCCGTTTTGAACGAGCGAGACCGTGGTGCGCAGGTCGGATTCGACGATCGACGATCCCGTCGTATCCGCGCTGCTCAGGATGAACGCCTTGCCGAGCTTGAGATCAAGCGTTCCGTCAAGCGCGATCGCACCGCGTGCAACCATGGTCGAGAAACCCGATGCCGCAATCCAATCGGCGGTGATCACATTGTCGGCAGGGCCGTTCGCACCGTCTGACTGGGCCAGAGTCGGCCGAAGCCATTCAAGCGTGCCGCCTTGCGCCTGTGCCGCGCCGCCGAATGCGCGCAGCGTACTCCCGGTCAGCGTACCGCGGCCATTGACCGAAAGGCTGCCAGCATCGGTCCATTCCGCCGTGCGCTGATAGGCTCCTCCCGAAACCGCAATATCGAGATCGGCCGCGGCCCCGCTGATATCAATGGCAGCGCCCTTTGCTGCATCCAGCGTCAAGCCGTTGATCGGTGTCAGCACTGGCGACGTGCTTCCCCCACGCGGCGGCGCAAAGCGTCCTCCGCCCAGCGGACTTTCTGCATAGAAAAGCAGGGAACTTTGATTAAGCGGCGCCGCAGTGGAAATCGAGCCTCCGGCGTAGAGCGTGCCTGTGCGCAACATGGCTCCGGCAATTACCGGCGCGCGCGGATCAAGGACGAGGCCGCCCGAAAGGTCGGTCACACTGCCCGCGTCCAACCGGATACCCGTACCGGCATCGAGCGCCCCCAGGAAATAGACCGCACGGTCGGAACCCGATGACGAAAACAGCTGCCCGTTCGTGACCGCGCCGCCTTCGACCGAGACCAGCGATATCGCGTTCTCGTCGTACTGCGCATGGCCATTGACAAGGGTGGCGGTTCCGAGAACATCGTCGAGCCCGTGTCCGCCAAGCGCTGCGTCGCGCACCCCGACCCCGCCAGTCGCGATCGATTCAGGGAGGGCGGACCGCTGCGTAATCGAGCCGCCGACAAGCCGGATCGTGCCCTGATTGAGCAGCTTGGGAGTCGTGATCGCCGCCCCTGCCGCGCCAGTGATCGCGCCGCCATGCGCGACATCAAGCTCGATCAATCCGCCGAGCGTCAGGTTCGCCGCGCGCTGATCCCACGCATCGGGCGGCACGACTGCGCTCAACACGCTGGTCACAGCGCTCCCGCTCGCCAATCCGATCAGCACGCTGCGCTGTGCACTGTCGAGGTAGTTGGGGAGCAGCGCCTGGCTGAGATTGAGCGTCTCGCCGTCCTTGATCACAAACTGGGTTGTGTCCAGAAATGCCGAATTGCCCTCGATGCCATTGCTGAAAAGATTGTTGAACACACGCGAATGGTAGGCCGAGAGGGCAAGCGTGCCGAAGCCGGTCTGCTGCAGGAAATCGAGGCCGATATGCGGGCCGTTCCCGCCGGTCGCGGAGCCCAGGGTCATATCCGGGGCCACCAACGTGAATGTGCCGCCGCCGCCAAAGCTGAAACCATTGAGATTGGCTGCATCGACTTGCACGACTGCCCGCTGGTCTTTCACGACCAATGCCGACCTGACCCCTGCGCGGGTGAGGTCCCCGGGGATCGGAGTGAACGTAACGCTCTGATTGGGACCGCCGATCGGCAGGTCGGTCAAACTGTTGACATCCAGAACCGGGTCGGTCCGCACCAACGCGGAATACACCGTCTGATTGATCAGGCTTACGCTGCCGCCCTTCGCAGTAAGATCAAGTGCGCCCGTGCGGGTGACATGCCCCCCCGACGCAACATTCAGCAGCGCGGAGCCCTGCACCAGCAGGCTGCCGCTCAGATCCGCCGCGTAGCTCGCGGTCTGGAGCGAGTCCCCCAGCGCGACGAAAACATTGGGGGCCACTTGCAGGGCAATAGTGCCACCGGCAGTCCATGCCGTGCCGCTCGGCAGAGAGTCCGAGCGCGCGGCGAGATAATCGTTGCTCCAGAGCCCCGATACGTCGAGCGTACCCGACACAACGATATCGAACGGATTCGGCAGCGCCGCCCCGACTGCGTATGCCGTTGACACGTCATCAGAGCTAATAAAGGCCGAGCCGGTCGACGCGAACGTGGACTGAAGCACCGTGCCACCCATTTCGACGGTGCGGGCCGCAATCTTGCCGCCGTGGGCAGATATCGTGCCATCGAAGCGCACTGTTCGGCCGGCATCGACCTTGAGCGCGCCCCCGTTCTCAAGCACAACCGCGCTGCCCGCATCAAAGCGGACGCCGCCGGTGGTTTGCAGCGTCAAGGCGGAAAGGCCGGCGTTGCTGAGCTGAGAATCCGAGAGAACGAACGCACCGGCAGTTGCCGAATTTGCCTGACCGTCCGCCGCAACGACGATGTCACCGCCCAGTTCCACCGTGCCGCTGCCCAGGATCGAACCCACGCGCAAGAACCCGCCCGAGGGGAGTTCGCTCGCGGTTGACTGCAGCGCGCGCGGATCGCTGTTGATGGCAGATTTTGCGGTGCCGACCTTGCTACCATCGCGTTGCAATTGCCCCGCAAAGGCCTGACCATGCAGCGTGGCAGCGATGGTCGCGGTACTTGCCCCGATAACGAGCGCACCTGCGTCGCGTCCTTCGTCATAGGCAGGGTCGATCGCATCCCCCGAAATCAGTTTGTTGCGATAAGTCCGGGTGATTCCGAACTTTGATTGCGTATCGCTGTAGCCGTCCGCGATGCCGATATAATCGCCGTTGGGATCGGCATCGGCGATATCCACGATGGTACCATCGGCGCGGATCAGCCGCGTCGATTTGACAACACCGGAATTGTAATGGACCCACCCGCCGGAAAAATCGATTGTGGCCCCGGCCGCAATAGAAACCTTGGGGGCATTTTGCGCATCTGCCAGAGACAGGACGGGGGTGACTTTAAACGTTACCGAGCCGCCCTTGGTCATGAGTTCCGATGCGGTCACGCCAATTTGGCTTGCTGCCGAACCGGCCTCGATCAACGGCGAGCCAATCCACGCAACACCATCGCTGCGGATACCATGCTTGCGCACATCGACAGTGACCGTTTTGCCGTTAAGTGTGAACGAACCGTCGATCTTTACGTCACGGTAGTTCGGCGTATCGCGCAGCTCGTTACCCTTGAGCGGCGAAATGGTGACGCTGTTGCGGCTGGCGCTAAGCTGGACATCCTTGATGCCGCCCACGTCGATCATGGCGCCCTGGGCAACGTTGACACTGCCCGTCAGCGGCGAGTGCCCCAACGCGCTGAAGTCGCCGACGCTGAACCCGCTTCCCGACCTGCCCCCGATCGAGACGATCGCCGATGGCGCAAACAACAGGGCGTTTTCGCCAAAATCCACCGCAGCGGGGCCAAACAGCCCCGTCGCGCCGGCGCCGGCCAGAGTCGAGACGTATTCCCCCCCGATATCAATGCGCGAAGCCTTGAAGTTCGGCGGTTCGTCGGCCGAGCCCTGCGGCACGGTCTCGCCGTTCTCATCGGGCAGGATCGATAGCGCACCGGCGCTTCCCGAATTCGCTCCCCCCGACAAACTGACATGACCGGCGGTCAGCGAGATGACCCCATTGCGCGAAACGCTGGTGGTAGACGAAATCAGCCCACCATTGGTGACCGAACCGGTCAAATCTGCGCCCAGCGAAATATAACCGCGCGGCACGTCGATCAGACCTGTATTGACGACCTGTCCTCCCGTTACAGTCGTCGATCGGAGAATGAGGCCACGAATGTCTGGATCACCGCTGGCTGCCGATCCAGTGGAGATCGTGTAGTTGATCGCGCGCCCCGCCTGCAGGCTAACTTGCCCATCCGGTGCACTCAGGGCCCCATCATTGCTGATGTTGGGTGCCGTGATAATCACGAAACCACCGTCCCCGGCAGTCAAGTTCGCGCCCCGATCGACGATCACATCGCCTTCGACCTTGGACGAAAAGGCCGCATTGGGATCGGTGAACGAGTAGTTGCCGGTTCCGGTCAGACTCGAGGTCAGCATTGCGTCGAACTTGAGCGGCGCAACCGAGTTGCCAAGCAAACCATTCGCAAGGTACGCGTTATTGCGGTCCTTGATGGACAGGCCCGTAAACAGGCCCGAACCACCTGGGGTTCCCGCATCCGGATCACGGCCAAAATTGCCGATCTCAAGGCTCGATACGAGCAACGAATGCGTGTTGACTTGCGCGCCGTTGCCGAAAATCACGCCGTTGCGGTTGATGACCAAAACGGTTCCGCTGGCCTTGATCTGGCCGAGGATCACCGTGGGCGAAGCCTTGGGATCGACCACGCGGTTGAGCACGACCCAATCGGTCTGCGCCTTGCCGTTCAGGGTCTGGTCGAACGTGAGGGTTGTCTTGGCCCCCACATCGAAACGGTTCCACGAGAGGAGCGCACGGGAATCGGTCTGCTTGATCGTCACCGCATATGTGCCGCCATTGACCGTCTGGGTAGGCATGAGCGCGCCCTGCCAGGTGGCGAGCCCAGTGGGGTCATTGATGGCCAGCGTCGGCTTGGTGACCGCGGCGTCGAGCCCTTTGGCGGAAAGGCCATCGGTCGGCTGCGGGCGGACGGCTGCCAGCGCGGCCGAGCGCGCTTCGGTGACCAGCGAACGCAGCGACTGGATCGCGGCGCGGTTGGCCTGCTGCTGGGCCAGGGCCTGCTGCATCGACTGGCCGCGCGTTGCGGTAGGCGGCGTGATCGTGGTTGCAGCCGTGGGCACCACTGCCCCGCCCAGCACCGAGCGCAGCCGCGCCAGCTGTGCATGGGTCGGCGCAGCGCCAACGACCAGACCGAGCACGACCGCACTCACCCCCGTCAACAGCCGCTGCCTCGAAGCGTTGCCCTGCCTGTTGCGCGCGGTTCCGGTCTGCATTGTCATGTTTCCGCCCATTATTCCGGTGATGAAAAGCGGCACCCCCGGAAATCCGGGCGCGCCAGCCTCGTCAGAACTTGGCCTTGAGGTCGATCTGCAGCACGTCGATCGCGAGCGGGTCGCCCGAAACCTCATTGGCCGAATACCAGTGCCCGCCGATGGTAAGCCCGTCGGCAATGCCGTACTCGCCGCTCAGCACGTAGCCCTTGGCGTTGGTGCCGCCGAAGTGGAACTCACTGTCGGTGAGGCTGTCGAGCACCGCGTCGGTCTGCACGTAGCGGTATTCAATACCGGCCTTCCAGCTGCCACGCGTGTCGACCTTGTCCGTCCCGATATGCAGCGCAGCCTGCCATGCGGTACCGCCGCCATGGAAGGTTGCTGCATTCGTCTTGGTGCAGACCGAAGTATGCGTCGAATCGGCCGACACGTTGTTGATCGGCTGCACGATCGGCGAAAGGCTGGTGTCGATCTGGCCCGCGCAAATGTCGGAGCGGTGGAAGCCAAGGTTGCGCATATAGCTGCCATCGAGCCGCGCGCCCACCGAGCCCGAGATCGGCACCTTCACTCCGAAATTCAGGTCGAGGATTTCATACCCGAACTTCAGCCCGAGCAGCTGGGGGCTGATGCCCGCCGCATTGGAGGTCAGGTTGCGGATTGCGAAGAGGGTATTGCCCTTGCGCAGGAACAGCGGCGACAAGCCATCGGTCGAGCAGGTGTCGGTCGTGTCGAGGTTGCAAGGATCGGACAAGCGGCCCTGCACTTTGCTGAAGCGGTGGTAGCCCGCACTGGCATCAATCGCGATCCCGTCCGCAACCTCGCCCGAAAGCTTGATCTCGCCGGCCAGCAGCCACTTCGAGGGATAGGCCTGCTTGGTGATCGAATTGTTCGGGAAGTTGGGTGAGCCGAAATCAAGCGGGAACGCACCGCCCGTGATCGACAGGGCCGAGCCTTCGCCCAAGAGCCGGTCAAAGTTCAGCTTGGCCGCAACACCGTCGAACCGCAGATCCGCGTCATACAAAATTTCGCTGGAATTGAACGGATTTTCAAACCGACCGAAGTTCAGCGTGGCCCACTTCGTCGGCGAAATTTTGAAGTTGGCCAGATCAAGCCAGATGTCGCGCTTGGCAAGGCCGCCGCCAAGGCTGGCGTTCGGTGAGATCGGGCTGTTGTCATCGCCGGTTCCGAGCGAAAACTGGGCGGTAACGCCCTTGGTGATTTCGGCCGTCGCGCCAAAGCGCGCCCTGATCTTGAGCCGGTTCGAGCGATCAACTCGCGTGTTGAGCAAGGGCAGGAACGCCGTCGTGCCATAGTCGACCGGACCGAGCGCCGAGATCCGCGCAAAGTCCAGGATCGTATCCGAGTTGGTCTTGGAATAGAGTTCTGATTGCGAGCGGACGCGGATATCGCCGAACAAGGTGATGCGCTTGGTCCATTCGGGCGCGGCCTGGTTCTTGGTCACCCAGCCTTCGCTGCTGGCCTGCGCCATGATCTCGCCGCGGATCTCGTCGCGGATTTGCGCGCGGACCGCTTCGGGAACGCGGGTCACGCGCACTGCACCATCGGCCACGGGGGGCGGAGGCGGCGGCGGCGGCGTGGCCGAAGCGCGCGCACGGTCTGCCTCAGACTGCGCCTGAGCGAGCAAGGCCTCTCCGTTTTCCTTGGTGATCGTGCCTTGCGCCACCAGCAGGCGGATCAGGTTGGTCATGGCATCGGGCGAAGGCGCAGCCGCCTGCGCAGCGGGCGCACCAGCCGCCTGAGCGGCTTCGGCTGGAGCGGCGGCCGAAGCTATGGCCGGTGCCGTCGCTGCTTGGGCCAGCGCGGAACCGCTCACGAGCAGCCCTGCCAGCGCCGCCGCGAGCCCGACTGCGCGCATCGCCCGCATGGGCTTGGTCTGGCTATCGAGGTTGCACACCAACATCACGAAACTCCATTTGCGAAAGGCGCCACAAACCGGGCGGCAGGCCAAAATGACCCAAGGCACGGCTCAGAAGCCACGGCTGCCCCGGACGGTAATTTTTTGCGGAAAGCGGAACGATGCGGGCGGAGCATCAAGCCCGCGAATGGACTGGAGCACGGCGAGCAGCACCTGATCGCGCTTGCCGTTGCCGCTCGACCGCAAGAGCTGCACGGCCGTGACCTGCCCCGAAGGACTGATCGTCACGGCAAAGTCTGCGCTGAAAATCTGGCGGTTGACCTTGTCGTTGTCCTGCACGCGCTCCTGCAAGGCCCCGCTCAGATAGCGGGTGTAGAAGCCGGTCGCGATCGGCGATCCGCCGCCGTCGCACGGCGGGGCAAGGCAGGTACCGGTGCTGCCACCGCCGCCCATGCCGCCGCCTTTGCCCGAGCTCATGCCAAACGCATCGGTACCGGCCTGTGCAGGCCCGTCGATCTTCATCGGCGCGGGTTGATCGGGCGCGGGCGCGGGTTCGGGGTTGGGCATCGGATCCGGCTTGGCGTCCGGCGGGGGCGGCTGATCGGGCGGAGGCGGCGGCGGCGGAGGGGGAGGTGGCGGCGGCGGCAGCATGTTGACAGTCTGCGGCGGCGCTTCCTGCACCTTAACCCCGGGCACAAACGAGAACAGCCCATAGAGCCAGTAGCCCGCAAGCAGCAGCAACAGCACCGCGCCGACCTGAATCAGCCGCAGCTTGACCGACGCCTTCTCGTTCGGGTTGAACTCGGGCGGCACAGAACCCGGAGGGGTGCTTTTGGGGGTTGGGAGGCTGGCCATGGTCAGGCTGGGCTCAGGACCCGGTCGGCTTGCCCGTCACCAAACCGACCTTGCTAAGGTCAAGCCGGCGACACAAGTCGAGCACTTCCATAATCTTGCCATACTGCGTCGTCGTATCGCCCTTGAGCACGATCGGAACGTCCGGGTTCGAGGCCTTGGCATTGCGCAAACGCGTTTCAAGATCGGGCAGAGTGACCGGGAACGCATCCATGAAGACCTGGCCCTGATCGTTCACGGTCAGCGCTATGGTCTTGGGCTGGACGAGGCTCTTGGCCGAACTCGCCTTGGGCAGTTCGACCTTGATGCCCTGCACCGAAGCCGTCGCCATCAGAATGAAGATCACCAGCAGCACGTATGCCAGATCGAGCATCGGCGTGATGTTGATATCGTCATAGGCCTTGCGGCCGCCACCTACCTGCATCGCACCGGCTCCTTATTCTGCCGCTTCGCGGGCGTAGGCCGCATCGGCCTGCATTTCTGCAAGACGAGTGATGAGCCGGTCGATGAACACGCGCATCTGGTCGGCCAGCGCCGAGATCCGCCCGTTGAGGTAGTTGTAGCCGAACAGCGCCGGAATGGCGCAAGCCAGACCTGCAATCGTGGCGAGCAGCGCCGCGGCGATACCCGGCGCAATCGCGTTCACGTTCACGTCCCCTGCCATGGCCACGCCGCCGAACACGGTCATAACCCCGATCACGGTGCCGAGCAGGCCGATGAAGGGACCGCCCGAAATGGCAATCGTGAGAATGACCATCATCGCATCGAGCTTCTGGTTTTCCTCGACGTAGACCGCATCGACGGCCGCGCGCATCGCCTCGACCGCTTCGCCCGAAAGCGGGCGCGTGGCGTTGACCTTGCGGCGCACGTCCAGTTCGGCAATGCCCATTTCATAGAGCCGCGCGATCGGCGAGGCCTTCTTAATGTAGGCCGCCTCGGCCGGCGTGATGCCCTCGGCCTCGGCGATCGGCACAAGCTGCTCATGCATCGCATCGAAGCGAGTGTAGAACAGCGCGTTGGCCTTGTTCGCTGCGTTGAGATAGCGGATCTTGTTGACCATCAGCGTGATCGCCATGGTCAGCAGGATCATGCACAGGCCGATGATGCCCGCATCGAGCGGTTCCAGCTTGCTGACAATGAAGTACAGCACACCGCCGCCGCCGCCCTGCTTTTCAGCGGTGTCAGACACGCCGACGAGCTTTGTCGAAGGGCCTTCCGCCGACGCCATGGCGAGCAGCATTGCAGCCGGGCGCGCAGATTTGGACAGGCGCACTTCATCGAGCGAGCCGACCAGCGTGCCGCCGATGGTGATCGGACCGGCAATCGCGGGGAGCGCGACCGAGACCGCACCGGCCTCGACGCCGTTGACATAGATTTTGAGCGTTGTGCCGTCAGCGACAACACCGAGGTGCGTCCAGTCGCCTTGCTTAACCGGCGCGGTCGCCTGCGCCTTGCCGCTGCCGACCGCGACATAGGGAATGCCGCCATTGACACCGATCACCATGCCGCCGCGCGAAAACAGCTGCTGGTCGCCGCCGAGGTTGTCCGGCTTGACCCACGCAGTGAACGTGAACGGCGCGCCCGGGGTCATCGCCAGCGAGGGGCTGTCGTTGATCGTGATGCCGCCCTGCCCGACGAAGTGACCGCCATGGCCGATGATCGCGCTGTCTTCGCTGCCCGCTGGCGCGTTGGCTGCGGTGTTGCCGTTGGCGGTCTTGTCTTCGGTCGGCTGTCCGGGGCCTTCGGAGAAGTGATAGACCGCCGTGTAGTCCGGATCGAACGTGCCCTTGACGTCTTCGCCCACCGGCGCGGTCTTGTTGCCGAAATAGAGCCAGATCTGCTTCTTCTCGCCGCCGTTCAGCACCGGCAGGCTCACCCAGACAGTCGCAACGCCGTTCTTCGCGTCATAGCTCTCGATATGATAGGCGAGCGGGGTCTTGTCGTCGGTATCGACGAAGCGAATGTCCGCCCCGTTGTCGAGCGCGTCGGTGAAGGTGAAGTTGCCGCTATGCAGGCGTATCAGCACCACCGTGCGGCCGATGGGTCCGCTGACGTTCACGCCAGTCGCCGTCGTGTCGACCGTCACCGCCTTGCGATAGGCCCAATCCTTCTGCCACCAGGCCGCCGCCGGGGAGGCCATGCCGCCCAGCGCGAGGATCATAAGCGCGAGGAGTGCCTTGAGCACGCCCTTGAACGCTGCAGGCTTGCGCCCGAAGTTGCTGGTCTGCATCAGAATTCGCCCCTGGCTGTAAAGGTAACGCGCGCGGTGCCGCGCTTGGTGTCGGAAAGGGTGGTGAAGGGCACGCCCACGGTGAGGCCGCCCACGAGATGCTTGAACAGGCGTAGCCGCACGCCGCCGCCCGCGCTGCCGAGCGAAAAGCGCGCGCGCTGATCGACCAGCGGATCAATGATCCCGACCACGCCGTAATCCAGGAACGCAAAGGGCCGCAGCTCGCCGACGAAATCGGGCAAGCTGCTCGCCAGCGACGGGCCGTCAAGCTGAAGCGTGCCCACCACACCGCGGTCACCCACGGATTCGGACTGGAAATAGCCGCGCACCGTCGATTCACCGCCAAGACCGAATTGTTCATTCGAAACAAGGTGGCTGTCGGCATATTGCCCAGCCAGCTTGAAGATCAGGCTGACATCGTCGGCAATAAGCCGGGTGTAAGTCAGGTCGGCGTTGAAGTGCGCAAAGTTCTCGCGCGCGAGGTAGTCTTTGAGGCTGAACTGGTCTTCGGGCGTGCAGCTGCCGTTCCCGTCGCTCACGCATTCAACCCGCCGGATCACCCTGAGCCCGAGCGTAGCGCTGGCGTTGAAGTCGAGCTGGGTTTTATCGCCCGCGCGCGACCACGTGTAACCAAGCGTCAGCGGAATGTAGCGGATCGGCGATTTGGTGACCGAATTGTCTTTGAGAACAAGGTTCTGCTTGAAGTCCTTGTAGTCGACCCCGATCGAGAACGACTGGTCGATCTTCTCGCCCGAGAGCTTGTAGATCGCACGCGCACCGACCTGATAGCCATTGCCGAGCACTTGCGTTCCGCCCAGCGCGGCGATGTTGCTATTCGACTTGTACCCGAACACCACGACCGACCAGGGCGTGCCCAGCAGCGGCGCGTTGTAGGAGCCTGAATAGACCTCGGACTCGCTGCGGGCTTCGGGGGCCACGATATAAGAGCCCGTGAGCGTGTGCCCCGCTCCCCAGAGATTGGTGTAGCGCACCGATCCGGTGAGTCGCAGCCGATGCGTGTTGGGGCTGTTATCGTTGCCCAGCTCCAGGCTGGCGTGCACCGGCAGGCTGTCCTTGACCTTCAGCTCGACATCAATCGCGCCTTCAGACTTGGACGGCCGGAACGCCGGCTGCACGGTGCGATCGGGAATGCGGTTGGCCTGGACCAACTGCGTCTGCAGGTCCTTGAGGTTGATCGGCTGGCCGACCGCGAGTGCGGGCAGCTGGCGCAGGACGCCTTCGGTGGAATGGTGTTTGGCACCGGCGACACGAACTTCGCCGACCGGCGCTTCGCTGACCTTGATCTGCACGATGCCGTTGGCGAGATGCGCTTCGTCCTGCGGCGGGATCTCTACGACCGCGGCTTCGTAACCCATGGCCGCATAGGCATCCTGCAAGGCCTTGCGCGCCGCTTCGATATCGGCCGCAGTCCGGTTTTCGCCGGTAAACTTGTAAACGATGCCCTCGATCTCGTCGGCGGTAAGCACTTTGGCACCCGCGACTTCGATGGAATCAATCAGAAATTTCTCTGGAACCGACGCGGGCGCGGCAGCCGCCGGAGCGGTTACAGCCTGCGCCGATGCAGCACCGCTCGACAGCGCCAGCGCAAGCGCCGTTGTCGACGCCATGGCAGCGCCGAGCCGCGCAAAATGGAGACCGAAAATCGTCATGTCCCTCGCGTCCGGGCATGCCGCCCCTGATTCCCCTGACGCCGAATTGGTCTCCCAATGTGAAATTTTTGAGACGAAATTCCACCTAAAGACAAATCGCATGCTTTTCAGTATCTTAAAATTACATCCCTTGCGGATCGAAGCGCAGCCAGCGCGCCCAACGCGGTGGACGGGTCGCAAAGCCGCGCCGGTCGGCCGTCTGTCCCTCACACGTTGCCCAATCGAAATCAATTTGTCATATCATCGGCATAGAAGGCCGCCTCACCCTAGTCGCGCTGCGGTCGATCTACCCGCGTACGCAAGGTTTCCCGGCCAATGGCTTCGTCTGCCGATTCTGTTTCTCGTCCCCTCCAGGCCAGACTGGCTTCGGCAGGGCATCCGGCTGATATGGCCGCTGACTTGCCGTCCGTGCTGCGCAGCGCCGGGCTTGCCGAAGAATCACTCGCGCGTGCGCGGATGGTCGAGGTCGAAACCGGCGAGACGCTGGAGAAGGTGGTCACCCGGCTCGGCCTGATGTCGGAAGATGCACTGGCCCGTGCTTTGGGGGCGGCGCTGCATTTGCCTGTGGTGGAGCCCGAAGCGTTTCCGGTCGAGGCCCTTGCGGTGGCAAACATCTCGGCCGCGTTCCTGCATGATCGTCGCGCGCTGCCCTTGCGGTTCGAGAACGGCCGCGTGGTGATCGCGCTCGCCAATCCGCTCGATCACGATGCCGTCTCGGGCCTTGCTTTCGCCACCGGCCATCCCGTCTCGCGCGTGGTCGCGCGGGGGGGCGATATTGATGCCGCCATCGACCGGCTCTACCGCGCCGAGCCCGAAAGCGATGTCGAGGAAGAAATCGACGATGCCGATCTCGAGCGGCTCAAGGATCTGGTCAGCGACGCGCCGGTCATCCGCGCGGTCAACCGCCTGATCGCAGATGCCGTCGATGCCCGCGCTTCGGATATTCATCTCGAACCTACCGACGACCGGTTGCAGGTGCGCTTCCGCATCGACGGCATGCTGCGCGAAATGCCCGCAAAGCCCGCCGCGATGCGCGCTCCGATCATCAGCCGCATCAAGGTCATGGCCAATCTCAACATCGCCGAGCGCCGCTTGCCGCAGGATGGCCGCCTGCGCCTGACGGTGCGCGGGCACGAGATCGACTTGCGCGTCGCGAGCGCGCCCTCGATCCACGGCGAGAGCGTGGTCATGCGCATTCTCGACCGCTCGAATCTCGCGCTCGATCCCAAGTCGCTGGGCTTTGACCCTGCTCTGGAGAAGCAATTCCTGTCTGCGCTGGCACAGCCGCATGGCATCATGCTAGTGACGGGACCGACCGGTTCGGGCAAGACCACCACGCTTTATGCCGCGCTCGCGCATCTCAACGCACCCGACCGCAAGCTGACAACGATCGAGGACCCGATCGAATACCGGCTGCCCGGTGTGGTGCAAAGCCAGATCAACCCGGCCATCGGTTATACCTTCTCCACCGCGCTGCGCTCGTTCCTGCGGCAGGATCCTGACGTGATGATGGTCGGCGAAATCCGCGATACCGAAACCGCGCAAATCGCGGTGCAGGCCGCGCTGACGGGCCACATGATCCTCTCCACCTTGCACACCAACACGGCGGCCGGCGCAGTGACCCGCCTGCTCGACATGGGGGTGGAGCCGTTCCTGCTATCCTCGGTGCTGACGGGGGTGCTGGCGCAGCGCCTTGTCCGCCGCTTGTGCCCGCACTGCCGCACGCCCTACGAAGCCGACGCGGCGGTGCTTGCGCGGCTGGGCATTGATCCCGACGGAGGCGAGAGCCGCACGTTCTATCATCCTTGCGGGTGCGAGAAGTGCAAGGGCAGCGGCTATGCGGGCCGCATGGCCGTGTTCGAATTCATCCGCATCGACCGCGAGATCGGCACGCTGATCCTCCACCGCGCCGATACGCGCGCGATTGCCGATCAGGCCGCGCGGGCGGGCTGCGGCACTTTGCGCGGCGACGGCATTGCCAAGGCGCGCCTGGGTCTGACAGCGCTTGAAGAAGTGCTCCGCGTGGCGAGCGAGGACTGACGGACCGTGGCCACGTTCCAGTATCGCGCACTCGCCAGCAGCGGCGGCCCGATTGCAGGCCAGGTGGAGGCGGGCACCCGCGACGACGCGTTGGCATCGCTGCGCAAGTCGGGTTTGCGCCCGATCGAGGTCAGCGAACAGAAGGGCGGCGCCCAAGCGCGCGCGCGCAGCGGGTCGGAAAAGAAGTGGCGCCGCCAGATCACCAACTTTTTTGCCGAACTCGGCGTGCTGCTGCAGGCTGGCCTCCCGCTTGACCGCGCGCTCTCGATCGCGGTGGAAAACGTCAGCGTCCCGCCGTTGCGGCTGCGCCTTGCCGAAGTGCTGGCGGCGGTGCGCGAGGGAAGGCCGCTTTCGGGTGCGCTGCTCGATCAGCCCGGGCTGTTCCCGGGTCTGGCCCCCGCCATGACCGAAGCGGGCGAGGCCAATGGCGAGCTTGGCGCGGCGCTTGCCCGGCTGGCGCAGATGCTCGAGCAGGCCGACGAGCAGCGCCGTCAGGTATCCTCGGCAATGACGTATCCGGTGGCGCTGACCATCGTGGCGGTGGGGGTCATCCTGCTTATGCTGCTGTTCGTCGTGCCGCAGTTCGAAACGCTCTTTGCCACCGCGCCCAAAGGCTCGCTGCCCGCATCATCAATGGCAGTCATGTCCGCGAGCAAGTTTGTGCGCACCAATGGGCTTTATATTCTGGGCGGCCTGCTGGCGGCGGGCTTCGCGCTGCGACAGGCCACGGCGAGCCCGGCGGGCAAGGCCTGGCTGGACCGGCAGATGCTCGAAATCCCGCAATTGGGGCCCCTGCTGCGCAACATCGAAACGGTCCGCTTTGCCCGCAGCCTTGGCGCGCTGATCGACGGGGGCGTGCCGCTCCCCAATGCCCTCGCGCTGGCGCGCCGCACGGTCACCAACCGGCACATGAACGCGGGCATCGGCGAGGTGGTTGATATCGTGCGGCAGGGCGGCGGGCTCAGCGCCCCGCTGGCCGAACGGCGCATCCTTCCGACCCTGGCCATGAGCTTCGTGCGCACCGGCGAGGAAACCTCGCAGCTTGGCCCGATGCTTGGCCGATTGGCCACGGTGCTTGACCGCGACGTGAAAGTGCGGCTGGAACGCATCATCGCCATCGCTACGCCGACGATCGTCGTCGGCCTCGGGATCGGCGTGGCCGCCATGGTCGCCTCGATCATGTCGGCCATCCTTGGATTCAACGATTTGGCGGTAGCACAATGAAAATCAATCCCAACACTCCGCGCCTCGCTTCCCGGCGCAACGGCTTCACTTTGCTGGAATTGCTGGTCGTGCTGGCGATTCTCGGCCTGCTCTACGCCATCGTCGGCCCGCAGGTGATCAAGTACCTCGGCAGTTCCAAAAGCGAGTCGGCCTCGGTGCAGGTCAAGAACATCGACGCGGCGCTCAAACTGCTGCGGCTCGATGCCGGGCGGTATCCGAGCAACGAGGAAGGGCTCCAGGCGCTCGTCACCCAGCCGCAGCAAATGCCCAACTGGCGCGGCCCCTATCTGCCCAACGCTTCGGGCCTGACCGACCCGTGGCAGCACCCCTACAAATACGCCAACCCCGGCAAGCACGGCGAAGTTGACGTCTACACACTGGGTTCCGACGAGGCCGAAGGCGGCACTGGCGAGGCCAAAGACCTCGGCAACTGGTGATCGGTCCGTGCCGGAGTGTCTGCACAGCCAAGGGGACCATCGCGGGTTCACGCTGATCGAGGCGCTCGTGGTACTGGCGATCGTGGGGCTAACTGCGGCGATCGGATATCCCGAACTGGAGCGCAGTTTCGGGGCACTGGATGCGCGGCGAGCACGCGGTGAGATCGTCGCTGGACTGCTCGAAGCCCGGGCGCTGGCGCTGCGAACGGACCGGGCGGTTGCCTTTGCCCCAATACCCCAACGGACCGGATTTGTGATCGGGAGCGGCCCGGCGCGGCAACTGCCGGGCCATGCGGTGGTAACCGCCGTTCCCGCACAGATCTGGTTTTATCCCGATGGCAGCACCACGAGCGGGACGTTGACTCTTACCACGAGCGATGGGCAGACCACGTATGCAGTGGAACGCGATCTGGGCAACCTGACCCAAGAGCGTGTTTCGATGACCGCAGCCAGCGATGCAGCCAACAGTCATGCGTGAGCGGCGTTCCCCACCAAACGGCTTCCTGTTGGTCGAAGCGCTTTTCGCATTCGCGATTGTCGCCATGATGAGCGCGCTTGTTTATCTGACCGTTTCGCAGGTCAGCCATACCACAAGGACTGTGCTCGAACGCAGAAGCGCTTTGCTCCTCGCGCGCTCGGTTTTGGCGGCAGCGAGTGTGGAGAGCAGGTCGAAGCCCATCAGCCGCACGGGAATAGACGGAAACCTCGCTTGGTCGGTTGCGATCGAAAGTTACCGGTCGGACGAGGTGGAAATGGTGCCGCTGCGCAAGGTTTCCGTGACGATTACCGACCTGTCAGGCCAAATCCGCCTGGCACAGCTATCGACTTTGGTCGCCGGCCAATGACCGGTGGCATTTTCTCACCGCGGAAAACGCCGGCTCGCCTCGCATCGGATCACCACGACGCGGGCTTTACGCTTGCCGAAGCCCTCGTGGCGTTGTTTGTGTTCGGACTTATCTCGGCCATGATTTTGGGCGTCCTGACGATGCAGGCGCGCGCGGAGGAGTCTCTGCTCGGCCGTATTGATGCCGAAGATCGTGTGGTGCTCGCGCAAAACGCCCTGCGCGAGCGGGTGAGTGCCATGCGCATGATACCCGACGCGAAGGGTTCGGCAGACACGGTGGTGTTCTCCGGCTTCCCCAATCAGCTTGAGTTCGTTGCACCGACCTTTCAAGCCGACGGTCCGCATGCCTTGCATCGCTTTCTCATCCATGTCGCCCAGGGCGGAAATCTGGTGCTTTCCGCTGTAAACGAGCGAACATCGCCGCGCGCCGCCGTCCTTGAGGGAATAGGCCAGCGGCAACTGGTCCTGCTAAACAACGTTGCCCGCATGGACATCGATTATTATGGGCCGGGCAAGTTTGTCCAATATGACTCATGGCAGCAGAATTGGCTTCGCCGAGGGATCCTTCCCAAGTTGATCCGGATACGGGTAACGTTCGGTCGAAGCGATTCACGAACATGGCCGGTCCTGATGGTGCGACCAGCCCCGATGACCCGCGTCCCCTGCCGCGATGATAATGGCAGCCCGAATTGCGGAGAGAACCCTTGAACCTGACGGATTTGCTCAATGCCGATATGAGCACCGTGACGCAGGTTGCGCGGCAGGGTTTCGACTGGTGGCTGCGCGAGCTTCGCACTCTGGTCCCCACGAGCCTTGGCGGCGGTCAGCGCCCGCTCGCCGCCTTCCACCGGCTGGGGCCGGCGGACGAGATCATTGCAGCAACGTCAACCCGGCAAACGGTCGATACGCTGGTGATCCCGGAGGACATTTGCCTGCTCAGGCATCTGGCGCTGCCCGCGATGCGCGATGCGGACTTGCGCGCCCTTGTCGAACTGGATGCGGAGCGCATTCTTCCGCTTGCGGCAAGCGCCCTGATCATCGGCGTAAGCGCCGGCGGTCCCTCGGCGCTGCAACCGGGGATGGTCGATGTCATCGTCGGCGCGCTGCCGCTCGCACGGGCCAGACACATCGCGGAAAAAGTAGCCGATTCCAAGATTGCACCGCGCAGAATCGGGCCGCTTGATCAGGACGGCGAACGGCTTGCCTTCGACCTCGCGCCGGGCATGCGGGCCGCCGGACTGCTTCCTCAACGTCCGCCGGTGGCGCGGTTCTGGTGGATCGTGGTGGCGGTGCTGGTGGCGTGCAATTTGATCGTGGCCGTCGTGTGCGACAAGCAGCAGGTCGATCAAGCGCAGGCCGCTGTCGATGCTCAGGCCCCTGCCCTCAACGCGGTGCGCCAGATTGAAGGCCGCCTCAAACGGAATGCAGCGCTGATCGAAACCCTGCGGTCCCGCCGCGAACTCCAGCAGCCCTTGCGCACGCTTGCTCGCCTCGGAGCGGCGCTTCCGGCGAAAAGCTGGGTTCAGCGCCTGGAATGGGACGGAACAACCATCCGTGTTTCGGGCTTTGCGCTGGGAGACGTGAATCCCATCAGAGCGGTCAAGGCATCGGGCGCATTTTACGCCGTGCGTGCCGGCCGCGGCGAAGCGGCTTCCGAAGCGACTGGCGGCAAACCCTTTGACCTGAGCGCGTCGCTTCGGGAGAAACATTGATGCGCACATTGTCAGCCAGAGAGCGCCAACTGATCGCAGTCTTGCTCCTGCTGGTCGCGATTGCGGCGGCATACTTTGCGGTTGTCTATCCGATCATGGATGGATTTCGGAGCCGGGCGGAAGCTCGCGAGCAGCTGCAGCACACGTTTCTAAGCAATACGCAGCGCATAGCGACACTCAATGAGTTGCAGCGCGAGGCGCTCAAGCAGCAGGTTGACATGCGGGCGATGTTTATTGGCGGCCCTGATTCCGACGAAGCGGGCGAGACCCTGCGCGAGCAGATCGAAACAACGGCGCAAGCCGCCGGCGTCAATGTCAAAGCCAGCGAGGCGGTGCTATCGGGCGATGAAGGTTGGGTGCGCGCCGCGCTCGAAGCCCAGATGAGCCATGCGCAGCTCGCAAATTTGCTGGCCCGGCTGAACCAGCAACGCCCTGCGATTGTAATGGAAACCATGGTTGCCAACGCAGCTGATGCGCTCAACGACCCGAAATCGGATTTGCTCGATGTCAGACTTGAAGTTTCAGCTCCGTTCCTACGCACCCAGTAGTGCCAACGGCAGCCTTTTGCCGGCAATCCTCGCCGCCATTTTGGCAGCGGGAGCGCTGGCGCAATTTGGCCTGTCGACGGGTGTGACGAGTCCGCTGGAAGCGGGCCCCGTGCGTGCGGCGCGGTGGACTCTTCCCGTCATCGGCGAACCCGGTGCGCCCGCGCCGGGGGCGATTCCCTGGCTATTCACCCCTTCCCGCCTGGGCTTGCCGACGGGCGAAGCGGCGTCCACAGACGGCGATACCGCAACGGAAGCACCGCCCAAACCAAAGATCGGGCCACTTTCGGGCGCTTGGGTGGTTGGATCAATGCGGATCAAATCGGCGCAAGCGGCTATCATCCACCCGCCCCATGCCCCCGTTTTCAGATTGCCCGTGGGCGGAACCTGGCGCGGGTGGCAACTCACCGCAATTCAGGGCAACTCGGCGCTATTCCGGCGCAGTGGCAAGACACATCGCATAAATTTCGATACGCCTCCGCCCAGCGCAAGCGACGCCTCCAAGAGCGAGAACACCAGTGAATAGCCCTTTGAAAACCGCCATCAGGCGCTCAGCCCGCTACGCGCCTGCCGCCGCCTGCCCAGGCTTCCAATCCTCGGCCGGGCTCGTGCTGGGCCTGCCTCTGCTGGCCCTGCTGCTGTCAAGCGGCTGCGCACCGCGGGTCATCCAGCCGGTCGAAGGCCCCGCAAGCCGGCCCGCGCCGCAAGCCCCGGCCGAAGATCGGGGCGTCGCGACAACCGTTCTCGGCGGTCAGAGCCCGGTGCCTGCCATTTCTGGCGTGGCCGCCAAACCGCGCGTCGGCGGTGAGATCGAATTCAACATCCCCCACGCGGATGTGCGCACGCTGGCCCGGGTCGTGCTGCGCGACACGCTGCAGATCCCCTACACCGTCACGGTCAAGGACGATGTCGATGTCGGGCTATCGACGCCGGGACCGGTCAGCCGCAGCCAGTTGCTGGATTTGTTCGAGGCCGCGTTGAAAAAGGCCGACCTTGCGATGGTCTGGCAGGGCACTGGCTACAAGATCGAGACGGTCGCCGAAGCCAAAGCCGAAGGAACCGGCTTCCTGCCCGATCGCGGGTTCGGCACCGAAGTGGTCACGCTGCAGTTCGCCAATGCCGAAGAACTCAAGAAGCTGCTCGATACGGTCGTCCCCGGCGCTGTCCAGTCGGTCGACAAGGACCACAACACGATGGTCATTGCCGGCACCGAAGCGCAGCGCAAGGGCGCGCACGACGTTATCGCGCAGTTCGATGTCAACTGGCTGCGCTCGGTGTCGTTCGCACTCTATGTGCCGCAGCGCACCGACAGCCGCCTGATCGTCCCGGAACTCGACAAGCTGATCAATGCGCCCGATGCGCCGACCCGCGGGCTGGTGCGCATCATCGCCATGGAAAAGCTCAACGGCATCATTGCGGTCACCCAGCAGAAACAGTATCTGGAGGATGTGCGCCGCTGGGTCGAGATCCTCGACCGCGAGGGTACCAGCAACGAGGCGCGGCTGTTCATCTACCGCGCGCAGAACAGCCGGGCCAAGGATCTGGCCAAGACCGTCAACGCCACCTTCGGCATTGGCGGCAGCGGCATCGGCGGTGATTCAACCGATCAGGCGGAGCAACCCGGCGGCGGCATCAACGGTCCGCAGGGCGAAGGGCAGCCTGCCGCAGCCCGATCCGCGCCAGCCCAGCAGACCCGTTCGGGAGGCCAATTGGGCAGCGGATCAGCAGGCGATGGTGGCGGGGCGGGCGCGCTGAAAGTGCGGGTCTCGGTCGACGAGATCAACAACGCCGTGGTCGTCTTCGGCTCGGCTCACGACTATGCGATCGTCGAGGATGCGCTGCGCAAGCTTGATGTGCCGCCGGTGCAGGTGATGATCGAAGCCGCGATCACCGAAGTCGGGCTGAACGACGACTTGAAATATGGCGTCCAGTGGAATTTCGCCTCGGGCAATTCGAACGTGGGCCTGAGCGAGGGCAGCACCGCAAGCCCCACACGCGTTTTCCCGGGCTTTTCATACTTCTATTCGAACAAGAACGATATC
Source organism: uncultured Sphingomonadales bacterium (assembly GCA_903828025.1). Taxonomy (GTDB): domain Bacteria; phylum Pseudomonadota; class Alphaproteobacteria; order Sphingomonadales; family Sphingomonadaceae; genus Novosphingobium. The sequence continues at coordinate 10,192 of CAIKKO010000076.1, read as the reverse complement.
CGCGCCACGCTCAACGCGCTCGAGGCGCACACGACGGTCAAGGTCGTTTCAGCGCCGAAGCTGATGGTGCTGAACAACCAGACGGCTTCGCTTCAGGTGGGCGATCAGGTGCCAGTCCTGTCTGCGCAAGTTACGCAGCCCGCCCTGGGCGGCGGCCAGCCGTTCTCCTCCAACTCGGTCGAATACCGCGACACGGGCGTGATCCTGAAAATCACGCCGCGCGTCAACGCCAGCGGCAGCGTGTTGCTGGATATCGCGCAAGAGGTTAGCGACGTATCGAAAACCGCGACGGGCGTCAGCAATTCTCCCACCATCTCGACCCGCCGCATCGCGACCACCGTGTCCGTTCAGGACGGCCAGGTCATTGCGCTGGGCGGCATGTTCCGGGACAACAAGAGCTACGGGAAAAACGGCATTCCCTACCTCTCGCGCATCCCGGTGATCGGCGCGCTGCTGTTCGGCAACACCGATAACGTCGACAAGCGCACCGAATTGATCGTCCTGATCAAACCGCATGTCTTGCGCACACCTGATGACATCGCCGCCATCACCGAAGAGCTTCGCGCCAAAATCAACTCGGTGGAGCCGTTCAAGACCAAGGGCAAGATCCCGTGATAGCGGCATGAGCCGCACGCCCAAGGGGGTCGAGCCGTCCGAGCGCGGCTATGCCATGGTCGCGGCCGTTGCAGGCATTGCGCTCATGGCCACGATCGCGGCTTCGCTGGTGACTTTGGCAAGCTCGCGGATCACCACGTTGCAGGCCGAGGCAACGCGTGCCCAACTGGTGTCGGCCGCAGATGCCGGGATCGTATTGGCGCTGGCCGGGATGACCGATGATGGCACCATCTCGCGATGGACTCTGAATGGTGAAATCCACACCGCACGCATCGACGGCGTCACGCTGAAAATTCATCTGGAAGACGAGCACGGCAAGTTTAACCTTGGCCTGGCTGACGATGAAAATCTGGCCGGTTTGCTGACAGCGCTTGGCTATGGCGGCGCCCAGCTCGATCAATTGCGCGCATCGTATTTGCGCTGGACGGGTGAGACCGACGACACCCCGGAGGGCAACGCCGAATACGCCTATTATGAAGCGCATGGCTTGATACCGCGCAACATGCCCCCGCTGACGATCGACGAACTGGGTGAAATTCCGGGATTCACGCCCAAACTTGTTCGCCGTCTGCACGATGTGGTCACGGTGGATATTGGGAAAGTGCCCTTTGATATCCAGCATGCCGGCCCGCTCGCGCTGCAGGCCATGGCTGCAAGCGGCATCGACACACCCGAACTGATCGAGCGCCGCCGCGAACTGGCCGGCCAGACCACGGCGCTGGCATTTTCGAGCAAGGATCTGAAAATGCGCACGATCAGCACTGTCGTGGTGGCTTCAACCCCGGATGGCTCGACCATTACCCGGCGCGCCGTCGCGCTGATATCCGGCTCACCGCGCGCACCATGGACCATTCGCTACATCGAATGATCAGCGCAAGCTGAGGCCCCAGGGCAAGAATGGCTGCTGCGCTGCCACGGCGGGCTTGCCGGGCGCGCTGGTGCCCTGCGCCAGGCCAAAGTCTGCGCCATGGTCATGGGCGGACAGATCGGCAAAGTACACGGCATAGCGCCGGATGGCCTGCCCCCCTTCCCCTTCCGCCCCGGGGTGCAGCGACAAGCGGCCGCCTTCGGGCAGGCTGCCCGGTTCCGGTCGGTAGAAAATGTGTGCCCCGATCTGCGCGACCCGATCAAGCCGGGATGCCCACGCCGGGCTGACATAGTTGGCGTGATAGTTGAGCGCCCCAGCCACCCGCGCGGTGGCCGTGCCGCTCGCCACCCGTTCGGCCACGCTGCGTGCCCCGGTCAAGATCCGCGCAGGCAACCGGCGATCAATCGCCCCGTCACAGGCGAACGTGAACTGGCACCCCGTGTGGCGAGTCCACCCCTGAAACACCACATCGCACACGCTATGGGGGAACGCCGGATGCTCCGCGCGGTTGAGCACAACTTCCGCGACAGCCTCTTGCCCCGCGATGGGCTGATTGCCGGCCTCGTAGGCGATCGCGAGCGTGAGGCAGCGCAAATCGTCCTCGCTGGCAGGGCGGCGTTCGTGCGCAGGAGACGCGTCCAGCACCGCATCTTGTGCCATCACGGGGTTCGCGCACAGGCCGCACGCGGCAAAGCCGATTGCCAGCCATCGCGCCGTCGCCCTGATCACCCATCCGCTCCGCATGACCCGGCCCTTAGTGAAGTCCTGCGACAGTTTTCTTGCAACTCTGCAACCGCGCCTCGCAGGCCGAAGGACTTGCGCGGAACCGGCTCGGGCTTCAGCAGGCATAGCGCAGTCGTCACCGATCCGTCACGAACCCTACCTAAGAGCGGACCGATCACCGAACCAGGGTCTTTTATACTTATGCGCTCTCTCGTTTCGCGATCCTTACGGAGCCTGTGCACGGCATTCGTGGTGACCGCGGCATTCGTGGTGACCGAGGCCGCGATGTCGGCGGAACCGACCTCGGCGCAAGTCGCTCCAGGGGCTCCGCCGGTCAAGCCGGAGGCCGTGATGCTGCCCGACCGCACGCTGACATGCGACTTGGGTCACGCCACCAATGTCGATACCGGAAAAGACCAGCGCGATAGCGACATCATCTTCGATTCTCGCCATGTGTTCGGGGTTCATTTGCCTGCCAGACCGGCGCGCACCACGCCGCCGCCAGACGCGGTCGAACCACCTGAGCCGGTCGCCAAGGGAACCGAGATCATCGCAGACCCGGACAAGATCGCGGCAGACGTGATCGGCCCGGTCTCGCGCGTGGTCGATTTGTGGCCCGACCGGGTCGAGCTGACTTTGCCGATGTCGCGGGTCGAATCCAAACTCATCGTGATCACCGGCTTCGATGCAGCGACGGGCCGGGCGCACATGTTCATGACCAATGCCAGGGATCTGGCCAACATCAACATCAACCGGATTTATGGCGGCAATTGTCTGGTGACGATCAAGCCGCCCAAGGGTAAGCACAACTGAATGGGAACCGGTGCGGGGGCAACCGGCGTTGGTGCGGCCCAGTTTGGAACTGCCGCGTGAATTTCAGAGTGAACTTGCACGCTTGTCACGACTATAAGCCGATACGACACGGATGTCCTTAATGGGGGCAGGACACCGAACTTCAACATAAGTGAGTCAGATCAACGCCATGGATACCCTTATCGGCAAGCGCGCGCCCCACTCGTCGGCAGTGGACCAACGCACCGGGAGTCTGCGCCAGACGCTTGCTCCCCGGATCCTGCGCGTCGCGCTGCTGGCGACGCTCGCGGCGCTGCCGCTGGCTGGATGCGTACCCATGCCCGGTGCCAAGCATATCACAGTGTCCGAGCCGCCCCCGCCCACGCAGAGCACGCCGAGCGAGCCGATCATGCGCGCCTTGCAGTGCATGCACGACAGCCATGCGCTCAACCGCATCCGGTTCGGCATCGCGGTCCATTCCGACGGGACGGGCAAGTCATCCTATGGCTACGAAGGCGCAACCGGCTCGTTCCTGCCCCAAGGCACCGCGGCGATCTGGGCGTCGGAGGCGGTGATCCGTTCAGGCGGGCTCTCGATGAACTATTACGAGCTCAACACCGAGCGCGCGCTGCGCCAGTTTGGCGGGCCCAACCTCGATCAGGCGCTCTCCGCCCAGCAGCAAACCCGCGTGCCCAATTTCATCATCTCGACCGCGTTCACCGCGCTCGACTTTCTCGGCGGGCCGGATGCCGACGTGCGCGTGGGCGGGATCGGCCCTTATTACACGCTGCGCGGCGCGAGCCTTGAAATATCGGCCGAAATGTATCGGCCTGGTGATCGCATGACGATGGCGATCAGCTCGCTCAACCGCCGCGTCTATTATGAGGAAGGCGGCGTCGGCATCGCCAAGATCGTGGGCAAGGGCAACGGCACTTTGGTGACCGGCACGATCGGCTTTTCCGATCAGCAGCGCCTGCAGGAAGCGACTCGCGACGTCATTGCGCTGGCCGTTGCCGATGTTCTTGCCTCCATGCCCATCGTGCCCGACGATTGTCGCCGTATGGTTGAGGTGTTGAAAGGGACGCGCCGGGCTGAACCGGCCCCCGAACGCGCTCCGGCACAACCCGCTCCGGCCCCGGCACCGCTGCGCCAGGCCCCGCCCGCGCAGCCGAATCCGCAGGCGATACCAACGCCTTACAGCGATTCCCAAAAGTCGCAGAAGCCCTGATAGCGGCTGGCAGCACCCCCGAACGCATACAGTTTCGGGACAATGTGACAAAATGAAGAAGGTTAAAATACCCCTCATTCTTCAAAGAGTCACCATTGTTTCAAGGAACGCCGCCAAAGCGCTCGTGTTAGCACCTGCGGGTCTAGCAACGGGATATAAACTAAAGATATAGGGGTTCAAACGTGACCAAGCTCAATCTCACCAAGGCAGCGCTTCTCGCCGCCACCGCAATTTTCGCCAGCACGTCGGCGCACGCTCAGGTCGCTGACACCTGGGCGCTCAGCGACGCAACCGTGATCGCAACCAACTCGAGCGGTACGGCTGGCGATGCCACCGTCACTCTCGACGGCACCAGCGCAGGCGCCACCACCGGCATCGACGGCGCGTCGATCGTTGGCGGCTTCAAGAACTCGATCTCGGGTGCGGCCGTTGGCGCCAGCGCTTCGTTCTCGTTCACCTCGACGGCTGCCAGCGGCACCGCTGGCATGACCGGCGCGGCCACCGCAACCGGCGCTCTGTCGGTTACTGCCGGCAACGACTCGGCCGTTCTCAACACCAACGACATCGCGACCAGCGCCGTGATCGGCGGCGGCAACGGCAACTCGATCTCGCTCGCAGCGGTCGGTTCGTCGGCTTCGTTCTCGGGCTCGGTCAGCTCCGAGCAGTCGGCTAAGGTTGCAGGGACCCCCACGGACAACACCTCGGGCATCACCGGCTTCACCGGCGGCACCATCCAGTCGGGTGACGGCGACACCGCAACCGGCGACATCACCGATCTGACCGCCGGCACCGGCGGCAACATCGGCACCGTGACTGTCAACCTCGCGAACGGCATTGCCGGCGCGGACATCCAGGGTGGCAACGCCAACTCGATCTCGGTCGCAGGCGTCGGTTCGTCGGCTTCGTTCTCGCTCTCGTCCACTGCAATCGATGGCGGCGCTGTCACCTCGGGCTTCGACACGACCGCGGGCGATCTCAACATCACCTCGACCAACGCCTCCACCGGCACGGTCTATGTCGGCGGCGCTGACGCAGCGACCGCTGCCACGGTTCCCGATGCCCAGATCGAAACCGGCAACGGCAACTCGATCTCGGTTGCTGCGGTCGGTTCGTCGGCTTCGTTCTCCGACAGCACCAACTCGTATGGTGATGCCGGTACGGCCAACACGCTCACCCCGACGGTCACGGGCGGCACTCTGGTCGCCACGCAGTCGCTGAACCTCGCTGATGTCACCAACAGCACCAACCTCGACAATTCGGTGCTGATCCCGGACGGCAACTCGAACTCGGTTTCGGTTGCGGCGGTTGGTTCGTCGGCTTCGATCAGCACCACGGCGGTTGACTACACCGGCTCGTCGGCGATCACCAATGGCCCGGCTCTGACGGCTCTGTCGTCGACGTCGAACAACTCGGGCAACGTCACCACGAACGGCACGATCACCGGCGCGGACATCGAATCGATCGGTTACGGCAACTCGGTCAGCGTGGCCGGCGTCGGCAGCTCGGCTTCGATCAGCTTCACCGACACGTCGTACAACGGCGCGACTGGTGCGGATGCGAACGCGTTCGTTGCCACCACGCTCGGTGCTACCTCGACCAACGCTGGCGTTGTCGCGGTCAACACCGGCAACACCACCCCGATCATCGGCGGCGGCTACCAGAACTCGATCTCGACCGCTGCGGTCGGCGCATCGGCTTCGATCAGCCTTACGCAGACCTCGATCAAGTAAGCAGACTATCGGCTGGCCGGGCCTTGCGCCCGGCCCAGTTTGTGTGTTTCGGGGAAGGAGAGGCCGCTGGCCTCTCCTTTTCTGATTTGGGAACCCTCTGGTTCAGCGGAGATTCAGGATGCGCATGATGGCAACACGAACGAGCGAATCGCCAACCGCGTGTCGGAATCGCGCTCTGCTGGGGGCCTGCGCCCTGGCGCTGATCGCTGCCAGCCCGGCCCGCGCCCAGAGCAGCCTGACGCTCAACCAGACGGGTGACAGCAATCTCTCATCCACCAACTCCGGGCAGGTGACACTCAACGGCATCGTCACCAATCCCACCGCGACCGGGACCAGCAACAGCGCCGGTACGCTGACCGCGCAAGGGGCCTCCTCAACCTACAGCATCAGCGACGCCAATCTGAACGTGAACGGCGATCCCGCGAGCATCACCTATCAAGCCTCGGTCACCGGCGTGAACGTCAAGGGCGACAACACCGGAACCGTCACCACCAACGGCAAAGTCAGCGGCGGGACACTGACCGGCACAAACATGTCGCAATCCATCAGCGCGACGGGTATGTCGAATACCATTTCGATCCACACCACCGGCAAGTGAAGCCAACAGAACGGGGTATCGAGCCATGAACATCCGCAAAATCGCCGTGGCACTGACCGTCGCGGCAGGCATGATGGCGCAATCGGCACAGGCCGGGCAGTCGACTTCGGCATGGGCGACAATGGGCAGCAACGGCGGCCACGGTGCTGCGATTGCCTCCGCCCAGTTGCACCAGCTTGAAGACGCCAACGCGCAGGCCGCCACCATCGGCAATTCGGTCACCACGATGTACCGCTCGATCAGCTCCTGCGGGTACTGCGTCTACAACCAGATCACCGGCAACTCCAACTCGATCAACGGCAACACGATCAGCGGCTCGAACAGCGGCACCGTCACGTCCAACGGCACGTTTAAGAACTGATTTTGGCAAGCATTGATTTTGGCAACCATTGATTTCGGCCGGGCCTGCCCTGTTACGATGTGATCCGAACCGATGGTGGCCCCGCGCGGCTCGGGGTGTGATGCTGGCCATGCTGCTGTGGCCGCACGGCGGCTTGGCGCAAGCCCAGACTGCTGCGACAACCCCGGCCATCTCCGCTACCGACACGCCGGACCAGAATGCCCCGTCGGAGCCTGTCGTTACCGGCTGGCCGCCTGAACCCAGCCCGCAACCGGAGCCCCAGCCCGCACCCCAGCCTGCCGCGCCCGCACCGCATGATGCCGATGCCAACGGCGGTTGGCCCGCGCCGCTCCCCGACGCCCCGGCTGCTGCCGTGCCCGGCATCGAAGGCGATGTGCCCGATGCTCCGCCGCCCGCGATGCACCGCCCGGACCCTGACCCGCCTTCGCCCGCAGCTCCCGTCACGACCCCCGCCGCCGCAGCCCTGCCTGCCGGATCGGGCGCGCTTGATAGCGCGACGGTTCAGCGGATTGTCGAGCGGCTGGTCGCGCTGCACTTCCTCGCCAGCACCGCCGATGCTCAGAATCCGGACACCTTGGCCCAAGCGATCCGCGACTTTCAGTCCAGCACCGGCATCTCGCCCAGCGGCACGCTCGACCGCGACACGATCGGCCGCCTCACCACGCCCTGACCCCCGCGCTGAAGCGGTCGCTCAGGTTTCCGCGCCGTCGTAGCGCGGCTCGGGCCGGGTGCGCGCCTGCTGATCGCCCAGCGCATAGCCCACCGAGCGCACCGTGCGGATCACGTCGGGGTGGGTATCCATGTTGAGGCGGCGGCGCAGCCGGGTGATCCGCACATCGACCGCGCGGATCTCGATCTGGCTGTCGCGGCCCCAGACCGCGTTGCGGATCTGCTCGCGGGTGCGCACTTTTCCTGAATTTTCCATGAGATAGCGCAGGATCTTGAACTCGATCAGGCTGAGCCGGATATCGGTCCCGTCGCGCTTCACCGCGCCGTTGTCGATATCCATCTCGACCCCGGCCACGCGGATCACCCGGCCGCCGATGGCCGGCGAAGTGCGGCGCAGGATCGCGCGAATGCGGGCGAGCAATTCGGGCAGCGAGAACGGCTTGACCATGAAATCGTCCGCCCCCGCATCATAGGCGGTCAGCCGGTCGCGCTCGTCGCGCGGGGCGGACACGATCACGATCGGCGTGTACGTCACCGGCTCGGTCCGCCGCACGTTGCGGCACAAATCGAGGCAGCTTTCGCTCTGGTCGGCCCAGTTGAGCAGGATCAGGTCGATATCCTGTTCGGCAATCTGCTTCATCACCTCGGCAGGCTGGTCCGCCTCGACGACGGCAAAGCCCTCCATCTCGAGGTTGAAGGTCATCATGCGCAAGATCGTGACATTGGTTTCGTAAAGCAGAATGGTCGCTTTGCGTGACATCGCGATCCCCCGCCCCTCCTCGAACGTGCCCGTTTCGGATCTGTGCACAGTCCATTCGTTCATCACTGGTTCAGGCCTAGGGCGGGTTTGTTGCACCTCGGTGACCTCTTGATTACACTCCCAAGAATGCGCTCCACCGCCCCCATCGGGCAACCAGCTTGAGCCGCCCATGTTAACGCGTGCTGCGCCCGCCGGTCCAGAACAGGACGGCAGATCCGGTCGCCCTACCACCACCCTGACACTGCATTGACTCAGGCGCGCCCGCGTTCATACCCAGTCGCAAGCGTTTGACGGAGGGAGATCACCATCATGGCTACGTATCAGGGCATTCTTGCCGCGGGCGAAACCGATACCAACGCGTTCGACACAAACTTGCTCGCGTCCTTGCTGCGCAGCACGCCGCAAGGCGCTGAATTGAGCAGCGACGGGCTGGCCATGGCCTACTCTTTCAGCCTGCTCGATAGCTTCTCGTTTCTGGCGACGGCCGGCTTCAGCGCGCCGTGGACCGGCACGATCAATGCCATCGCCTCGGTTTTCGGCGGCGACATCATCTCGGTCGGCGCAGGCTTTTCGGCCGATGCCGCCGCCGTCCACGCCGCCATCGACGCCGGTGATACCGCCACGCTCAACACCCTGTTCTGGAGCGGCAACGACCAGATCATCGGCGGCGCGAGCGACGACACGCTGCGCGGTTTCGCCGGGCGTGACACGCTGCTGGGCGGCGCGGGCAACGATACGCTGATCGGCGATGGCGGCAGCGACCGGCTGGTCGGCGGCACCGGCGACGACAACCTGTTCGGCGGCGACGGCAACGACCGGCTGTTCGGCGGCGCGGGCAACGACGTGATCGTCGGCGGCGCAGGCAACGACGTGATCGGCGGCGGCGCGGGCAGCGACACGATGACCGGCGGCGCGGGTGCCGACACGTTCGAATTCCGCAGCCTGGGCCAGCTCAAGGGCCTCGACATCGACCGGATCACCGATTTCAGCCACGCCGAGGGCGACAAGATCGACGTGCACTTTATCGACGCCGACCCGGCGCTGGCGGGCCATCAGGCCTTCACCTTTGTCGACAACACCAAGGAAACGCTGGTGCCGATCACCCCGGTGGCGGGCGATCTGGTGGTCGGCCTGACCGGCCAGACCGATGTCTATTCGGTTTCGCTCGTGCTCGACAGTGCCGGCCATGCGCTGACCTTCCTCGTCACCGCGCACGAGGGCGTGCTCACCGCGGATGACTTCATCTTCTGATCGGGCCGGTTGAAGCGCCTGAAGTTGACACGGTTGACACGGTCCTGAGGGGGCTTTGAACGCCTTGGTTTCGAAGGGGGCTTCGCGCCAAGGCGGGGCCCCGTTTGCGGGGACGGACGGAGGGGCATCGGCGCACGCCGCATCAACGGCGGCGTGGCGGGCCTGCGCTGCGCTGTCCCATGCCTCGCCCGCCGCCTCTTCGGCGTGGTCCTGCACGGCCGCGACAGCCTCAGGCCAGACATCCTCGCCCTCGAGGTTGTCGGTATCGAGCCCGGCGAGGGCTTCGGCCGGCACATCGGCAAGGCATTCGGGGAACGCATAAAGCGCGTCCTGCCGCGCGGCGTCGACCGCCTCCTCGCGCGTGGGGTGGGCGGGATGCCATTCGGTGGCGAGGTCCGGTTCGCTGTCCGCTGCGGGAGGCCCGAATTGCACGTCCCCGGTCAGCATTTCGCCCAGGTAGTCATCGAAGCGAGCGGCAATCCCGGCTGCGCCATGCGCCTCGGCGTGGTGGCGATCGAGCCGGGCGAGGTGCGCGAGGAGCAGGCGCGTATCGAAGCGCACGCGGCTGCCCACCGCCTCACCCCGGTAGAAGATCGT
>CAIKKO010000075.1 GCA_903828025.1 uncultured Sphingomonadales bacterium | reverse complement strand
TCACCGGCGTGATCAAGGCCAACTTGCCCACCCGCATCAGCTTCGCCGTCACCAGCCGCATCGACAGCCGCACGATCCTCGGCGAACAGGGCGCGGAGCAGCTGCTCGGCAAGGGCGACATGCTCTACAAGCCCAGCACCGGCGCGATCACCCGCGTCCACGGCCCGTTCGTGAGCGACGAGGAGGTGGAGCGGGTGGCCGATCACTGGCGCGGGCAGGGCACGCCGGACTATGTCGATTCGGTGACCGAAGAGCCCGAGGACGGCGGCTTCGGCTTCGACGATCTGGACGCGACCGCCTCCGACAACCCGGAGGAGCGCAAGTACCGGCAGGTCTGCCAGCTGGTGTTCGAAAGCCAGAAGGCCTCGGCCAGCTGGGTCCAGCGCCAGATGGGCGTGGGCTACAACACCGCGTCCAAATGGATCGAACGCATGGAAGCGGACGGCTTCGTCGGCCCCGCCAACCATGTCGGGCGGCGCGACATCTACCGCGACAAGGACGGCAATCCGCTGTGATCCCCTTGCCTTGCGCGCACCGATCTTAAGTTTCCGGCCCTTAAGTTTCCGGCGCAGTAACCGTCTTTCCTCCATGACCGGTGGTGGCCGCCTCCTGCCCACTCGCGCTGCCGCCGGTTAGCCGGGCCCGAAACGGCCCGGGACCTGACCCCCGTGGAGGCCAAGGCGTGCCCTATGAAGCCCTGACTCAGTGCTGGTATACCCGTGAGCACCGCCCCACGGCGCTGCGCTATCACGAGGAGGACGGCTCCACGTTCAGCATCTGCCGCTATTGCGGTCGCCGCATTGTCACCTGGGGCAAGCACCGCTGGTCGATTGCCGACGGGCTCGATGTGTCGCGGTTGGCCGAGACGGTGGTGGGCCGGTTCCTGACCGTGCTCGACAAGGCGGACGAACTGGTGGTGCGGCGCTTCACGGTCGATCACTTGCCCGACGAGGCGGCGATCGACGTGTTCAAGGACGAACTGCGCGAACGCTACGCGATGGACGAGCCGGGCTCGGACCTCACGCTGGTCGACAGCGCCGAGGAGAAGCCTGCGCGCCGCACGCGCAAACCTGGCGCGCCCCCCGCCGCTAAACCCTCCGGCGCTAAACCCTCCGGCGTTAAATCTTCCGACTGGCCGGAACCGGATACCCCGCGAACCGCTTGATGCGCCTGAGCGAAAAGCTCGAACGCATCGCCGAAACGCCGGGCAGCCGGGCGAGGCAATCGCGGTGGATGTGGTCATATTGATCCAGATCCGCCGCCGCCACGCGCAGCAGATAGTCTGCGCTGCCGGACATCAGGTGGCATTCCAGAATATCATCGAAATCGCCCACTGCGCGCTCGAACCGGTCCATCGCTTCGCGGCTCTGGCTGGTGAGCGTGATTTCGACAAACACTTCGACCGCGAGCCCGATCCGGCGCGGATCGACCCGCGCGGCATAGCCGCTGATCACCCCGGCTTCCTCCAGCGCGCGGATGCGGCGGTGGCAGGCCGAGGGGGAGAGCGCGATGCTGTCCGCCAGCTCCGCAATCGGGCGCGACGAATCGCGCTGCAGAGCGTCAACCAGCGCGGTATCGGCGCGATCCATGCGAAAATTTCCCGTCAAAAAGTCCTACAACAGGAAATATCCCCAAATGGGCGCATGGCAAGGCGGCAATTAGGCAAAACCGCGCGCGTCGATGGGTGTATCCTGCGGCTAGATAGCCACACACCAGTCCGCCAAATCAGGAGCCTGCCATGCGCGTCGGTACCGTCCGGGAAATCAAGAACCACGAATATCGCGTCGGGCTGACCCCCGAAAGCGTGCGCGAGCTCGCGATGCATGGCCATGACGTGTGGGTCGAAACCGGCGCGGGCCTTGGCATCGGCGCAGCGGACCGCGACTATGAGGCGGCGGGCGCAACGATCCAGCCGGATGCCGCCACGGTGTTTGCGGGCTGCGAGATGGTGGTGAAAGTCAAGGAACCGCAGGCCGCCGAACGCGCCATGCTGCGCGCGGGGCAGGTGCTGTTCACCTATCTCCACCTCGCCCCCGATCCCGCGCAGACCGCCGATCTCGTGAAGTCCGGCGTCACCGCGATTGCCTATGAAACCGTGACCGGGCCGGGCGGCCAGTTGCCGCTGCTCAAGCCGATGAGCCAGGTCGCGGGCCGCATGTCGATTCAGGCCGGGGCGACCGCGCTGGAGAAGGCGCATGGCGGGCGCGGCGTGCTGCTGGGCGGCGTGCCGGGCGTGCTGCCGGGCAAAGTCGCGGTGATCGGCGGCGGCGTGGTCGGCTTCAATGCGGCGCAAATGGCCGCCGGGCTCGGCGCGGACGTCACGATCCTCGATCGCGATCCCGAAGTGCTCGAACGGCTCGGCACCCATTTCGAAAGCCGCGCCAAGACGCGCTTTTCCAATCAGGCCAATCTGGCGGACTGCGTGGCCGAAGCCGATCTGGTGATCGGCGCGGTGCTGATCCCCGGTGCCGCCGCGCCCAAGCTCGTCACGCGCGCGATGCTGGGCACGATGAAGCCCGGCGCGGTGCTGGTCGATGTCGCGATTGATCAGGGCGGCTGCTTTGAAACCAGCCACGCCACCACCCATGCCGAACCGACGTTCGTGGTCGATGGCATCGTGCACTATTGCGTCGCCAACATGCCCGGCGCGGTCGCGCGCACCAGCACCTATGCGCTCAACAACGTGACGCTGCCGCACACGCTGCGGATCGCCGATCTCGGCTGGAAGGCCGCGCTGCAGGCCAATCCGCATCTGGCCGACGGGCTCAACGTCCATGCCGGGGCGGTGACCTATGAAGCGGTCGCGCGCGAGCTGGGGTATGATTATCGTCCGCTCGGCGACATACTCCGCTGAAAAACCGGGCCTGAGTTAACTCCCCCCTAAGCCACCTTGCGCTAAATCCGGGAGCATGGACCGGATTTTGCGCATGGCGGTGACCTTGGGGCTGATAGCATTGCTATCCGGCCTCTTTGCCATGCCTGCCGCCGCCCGGCCGTTGACCGCGGCGCAGACCTGCCACGCCTCGGCCCGAGCGGACGAAAGCTTCCGCGATCTGCAGGCCGCGCCGCAGCGCTGGGTCTGTTCGGATACGGGCTACGATATCGGCCCGGACAGCCTGTTTCTGCGCTTCCGCTTGCCGGACGCGGGGCCGAATACGCAGGGTGCCACGGCGCGCAGCTTCGTCACCCATGCGTCCAAGTATTCGGCGATCACGCTCACGGTGGTCGATGCCCAGGGCACCATGCGGAGCGAACGGCATGGGCCCAACACCGCGCGCCATCTGATCGCGGGGCCGCTGATGGTGCTCGCCCTGCCGCACACCCCGGCGCCTCCGCGCCTTGTCGCCGTGCGGATCGACGGCCCCTGGAGCAAGACCATCGCCAGCGAGGCCCGGCTCGACAGCGCTGCCGAAGGAACGGGCTGGGGCATGGACGTGGTGATTGCAATGGCCGCAATCGGCGGCATGCTGGTGGTGCCACTGCTGCTGAACTTCGGGTTCTACGTCGTGCTGCGCCGTCCCTTCGTGCTGTGGCACATCGTGATGGTCGGCCTCATGCTGGTCAGCACCGTGATCGGCACCGGGTTCATCCATATCGCGACGGATCTCGATGCCGCGACCGAGATCGCGATCAACAGCGTGTGCTTTGCC
>CAIKKO010000074.1 GCA_903828025.1 uncultured Sphingomonadales bacterium | reverse complement strand
GGCTCAGCCCGTCCCACAGCTTCACCGCATGGTCGTAAAGGTGCGCGCTCTCGTCGTAGAGGTAGTTCGAGCGGATGATCGTGGTGTTGCGGCCGGTGTTGCCACCGCCGAGCCAGCCCTTCTCGATCACGGCAACGTTGGTGATGCCGTACTTCTTGGCAAGGTAATAGGCCGCGCCCAGCCCGTGCCCGCCCGCGCCGACGATGATCGCGTCATAACTCGCCTTGGGCGCCTTGTCGGGCCAATGCTCGGGCCAGCCCTGATGGCTGCGAAACGCTTCGCCGATCAGGTTGAAGCCGGAAAACCGCTTCATTTGCCTTACCCTTCCAAAGCCGCGCGGCTGCGTTCGACGTAGAAGGTCTTGAACGCGTCCACCAGCTTCTCCTCGACCGAATACATGCCCGGACGATAGCCATCGCCCTTGATCCCGGCGTGGTTGACCGCCGAAAGGTGGCTGTCCTGCGCATTGGTCGCGCGCCACACGGCGGCGAGGTTATCGGGATCGTAGTCGACGCCTGCAACAGCCTCTTCGTGCACCAGCCATGTCGTGCGCAGCAGCGTCTTGTCCGGGCCCAGCGGGGTGAGCGAAAACGTGACCACGTGGTCGCAGCAGAAGTGGTGCCACGAATTGGGCTGGGTCCACACCGAAAGGCTGGTCTGCTCCTGAGCCCCATGCGGCCAGATCAGCTTCTTGGAGGCAGGCTTGCCGTCCAGCGTCTGTGACACCGCGCCATTGGCCAGCGGCAGGCGCGCCACGCGGTGCCACCAGTTGTCCGGAAACTCCACAAGCTCGTAAAAGATGCCCAGATCCTGCCAGCGCTGGCGCTGCGCTTCGAGCATGGCATCGAACGCGGCGTCATCGACCACGTCGTCCTCGCCGTCCTCGGGCAGGCCTTTGCCGAAACCATAGGTCGATAGCGACTTCATCAGTTCGGGATGGCTTGCGTCGCAGTGATAGCACTCGCGGTTGTTTTCCATCACGAGCTTCCAGTTGGCAGGCTCGATCAGATCATCCTGCACCGCGATCTTGAGCTTCGTCATGTCGTAGATCGCGATCTGCTCTTCGATATCCGCTTTCACGCGGTCAATCGGCGGCGGATTGTCGGAGAGGCACAGGAAGATCAGCCCGCCGATGTTTTCCAGCGCGACGGGGCGCAGGCCGTTGTCGGCCTTGTCGAACTCGGGCGGCATGTTGCGCGCGGCCAGCAGCTTGCCGTCGAGCGCGAAGGTCCACTGGTGATAGGGGCATACCAGCCGCGCGGCCTTGCCCGCGCTTTCGCACAGCTTCGCGCCGCGGTGCGTGCAAGTGTTGTGGAAGGCCTTGATCTCACCCTCCTTGGTCCGCACCACAATCACCGAAGTCTCGCCCAGTTCGAACAGGAAGCGGTCGCCCGGCTGCTTCACATGCGCGACGGTGCAGGCATAGAGCCACACCGATTTGAGCATGACCTCGGTGTCGAAGCGGTAGGCCTCTTCGCTCACATAGAGGTTCTGGGGCAGCGTGAACCCGGTGCGGGTCTGCTTCAGGCTTTCGGCAATCGCGTCAAAATGCATCATGGGATCAGCTCCGCAATGCGTTGTTATCCGGGTCAAACGGCGAATCCGGGATGATCACCGCGCGGTGAGTCACGCCCAGAATGGTGATTTCAAGCTCGGTGCCCACAGCGGCATGCTCCGGCCCGACCATCGCCAGCGCGAGGCTCTTGCCGCAGCGCCAGCCATAGCCGCCCGAGGTCGCGCGGCCAACCAGCGTACCGTTACGGAAGATCGGCTCGGACCCGCGCGCATCAGCGTCGGTCACATCCATCACTTCGAGCGTTACGAACTGCCACTTGAGCCCGGCTTCCTTGCGCGCGAGCAGGCCCTCGCGGCCATGGAATGCGGGCTTCTTGAAGCTGACGAAGCGGTCCAGCCCGCTTTCGAGCGCGGCATATTCGATGGAGAGTTCGCGCGGGATCAGCTTGTAGCTCTTCTCGATGGCCATCGCGGTCATCGCGCGGATGCCGAACGGCTTGATCGAGAATTCCGCGCCCGCCGCCATCAGCTTGTCGAAGATGTAGTTCTGCAACTCGATCGGGTGGTGGATTTCCCAGCCCAGCTCGCCGATGAAGTTCACCCGCAGCAAGTCGACCTTGGCCGCCGCAATCGAAACCAACTGGCCCGTGAGCCAGGGGAACGCCGCGTTCGAAAGGTCGGTGTGGGTCAGCTTGGCCAGCACATCGCGCGATTTCGGCCCCGCAATGACCAGCACGCCCATCGCCGTCGTCAGCCGCTCGAAGCGCACCGAACCGTCGGTGGGCAGCGCCTTGACCAGATAGTCCTGATCATGCCGCTCCAAAGCGCCAGCGGAGACGAGATAATAGGCCTGCGGACCCTTCTTGTAGACCGTGAACTCAGCCCGCACGCCGCCGCTCTGCGTGAGCAGATAGCTCAGCGTCACGCGGCCGATCTTCTTGGGCACCACGTTGGAAAGCAGGCCATTGAGCCAGTCTTCCGCGCCGGGGCCCGAGATCAGGCACTTCGCGAAGGCGCTCATGTCCTGCAGGCCGACATGCTCGGTCACATGGCGGCATTCGTTGCCGACATGCTCGAAGTAGTTCGAACGGCGGAACGCCCACTTCTCGCGGATCGGCTCGCCGGGCGCATCGGGGTGGTTGTGATTGAGGATCACATCGGGCTTGTCGAGATCGGCCTCGGTCAGTTCATAACCCTCGGGCGCGAACCAGTTCGGGCGCTCCCAGCCGAACACGCTGCCGAACACCGCGCCCAGCGCCTTCATCCGGTCATAGCATGGCGTGCGGCGCAGCGGGCGCGCGGCCTCGCGCTCCTCGTCCGGGTAGTGCACGGTGAAGACCTTGGCATAGGCCTCCTCGTTCTTCTGAATGAGGTATCCCTCACCCGCATAATCGCCGAAGCGGCGCGGATCGACACCCATCATGTCGATGCCCGGCTCGCCCTCGACGATCCATTGCGCCAGCTGCCAGCCTGCGCCGCCCGCAGCGGTGATGCCGAACGAGTGACCCTCGTTGAGCCAGAAGTTCTTCTTGTCCCACGCCGGGCCGACGATGGGCGAACCATCGGGGGTATAGGCAATCGCGCCGTTGTAGACCTTCTTGACGCCCACTTCGCCGAACGCGGGCACACGCGCCATGGCGGAGAGGATGTAGGGCTCAAGCCGCTCGAGCGCGTCCGGAAACAGTTCGTATTCGCTGTTGGCCGCCGGGCCCTTCACGTAGCACGCGGGCGCGCCGACCTCGTAAGGCCCGAGCAAGAGGCCGCCGGCCTCCTCGCGCATGTACCAGCTGGCATCGCTTTCGCGCAGCACGCCCATCTCGGGCAGGCCTGCCTTGCGCCGCGCCATGATTTCGGGGTGCTGCTCGGTGACGATATACTGGTGCTCGACCGGCACGACCGGGATATCGAGCCCGATCATCTCGCCGGTCTGGCGGGCAAAGCTGCCAGTGGCGGAAACGACGTGCTCGCACGTGATCTCGCCCTGATCGGTCGTGACCACCCATTCGCCATTGGCCTTCTGGGTGATGCCGGTCACGGTGGTGTTGCGATAGATCGTCGCGCCGCGCTGGCGGGCTCCCTTGGCGAGGGCCTGTGTCAGGTCGGCAGGCTGGATATAGCCGTCCGCCGGGTGCTGGATCGCGCCGAGCACGCCGGTCATGTCCGCCAGCGGCCAGATCGCCTTGACCTCGTCGGGCGAGAGGAAATTGACTTCGACGCCGATCGTCTGGGCCACCCCGGCGTAGTACTTGTACTCATCCATCCGGTCGCGTGTGGTGGCGAGGCGGATGTTCGAGACGTTGGAGAAGCCGACATTGAGCTCGGTCTCCGCTTCCAGCGAGGGATAGAAATCAACCGAATACTGGTGGAGCTTGCCCACCGAGTAGCTGAGATTGAACAGCGGCAGCAGCCCGGCGGCATGCCAGGTGGAGCCCGAGGTCAGCTCCTTGCGCTCGATCAGGACAGAGTCGCTCCAGCCCAGTTTCGCAAGGTGGTAGAGCGTGCTCACGCCCACCACACCGCCGCCAATGACCACCACGCGTGCTGTCGTCTTCATCTCGCCCCTCGGCTTTCACATCTATTTCAGGAAAGTGTTATGCCAGCCTCGCTGTCAGGGCTGAACCGCTGTTTGCTTCCATCGCAAAGACTAATGCAGAGTATTAGGATGAGGACCCCCTCCGATCCGCCTGCGGCGGGCCACCACCCCATTTGCACTGCGTGAAAATGGGGTGGTGGCATCGGCAAAGCCGATGACGGAGGGGTAAATTCAACCCACCGGCACCGGCAGTTTCGCCAACGAATGCGCGCCCCAGATCACAACCGCGCAAGCCACCAGCGCCAGCCACGGCAGCACCCCGGCGCGCCTGACCGCCGGGCTTTCGGCAAAATCCTCAGACATCGCCGCCGGAAACACGCCTTTGTCCTGCACATAGTGGCGGAAGGCGAAGACCGGCAGGATCAGCAGCACACCGATCAGCCCGTTGCGCAAGGTGCCCGCGCCATAAACGTCTGCCCCGGCCCCCATGAAGGCCATGTTGACGTATCCCAGCACCGCGCCCAGCCCCAAGAGCCACGTCGGGCAGCGGAATGGCCGCTCCCATTGGCCCCGGTCCATCCGGTGAATCCAGCCCGATTGCAGGTTGAGGAAATTGAACGCCATGTAGCAGACGTTGCTGATCATCAGCACCGCGAAGTAGTCCGAGGCGAGCAGCAGAATGAGGTTGAAGCCGAGGTCGGTCCACATCGCCGCCGTGGGCGCACCGTGGCTGTTCACTTTGCCGAGATACTTGGGCAGCCAGCCATCGACCGCCGCCTGATAGAGCGTGCGCGAGGAGCCCATCATCGAGGTCATCACGATCAGCAGCAGCGAGAGGATCAAGGTGGCGATGAACACGTTGGCGACCACCACCGCGCCCCCGCCAGTCACGCCCAGCCCCTTGGTGACAATCGTGGCCAACGCCAGCGCCACGCCCGAGCCATCGGCAATGCGCGGGTCCATCATCGCATCAAGGCCGAGCGAGGCCTGAAACGCCAGCGGCACCAGCGCAAAGATCACGATGCACAGAATGCCCGAGGCAATCAGCGCGCGCGGCGTATCCTTCGCCGGATCCTTGAACTCGCGGGTGTAGCACACCGCCGTCTCGAACCCATACGTCGACCAGCCCGCGCCGAACATCGCGGCGGCCATCAGCGTCAGGCCATAGCCATCCCACGTACCGAAATGCGCATGCCCCGCCGCATCGCGCACCAAAGGCAGAATCGGGAACAGGTTCTGCGTCGGCAGATCGCCCGTGATCAGCGGCACGAAACCGACAAGGATCAGCGGCGCAAGGCAGGCGATGCCAAGGATTTTCTGCGCATTGGCCGCCTTGGCCGCACCGCCGTGCTGCAGCGCGAAAGTCAGCAGCAGGAACGCCGTGCCGATGATCGAAACCGCGTTGATGCGCAGCGTCAGCTTGTCGCGGATAAAGCCCAGATCGAGCAGCGTGACATGCCAGGTGTTGATCGCGGCATCTGGCGCAAACAGGCTCGCCATGATGTACCCGGCGGCCAGACTGGTGCCCAAAGTCAGCACCGGCGACCACGCCAGCCAGTTGCACCACACCGATATCGGCGCGACGAACTTGGAATAAGGCAGCCACGCCGCCGCGCCATAGACCGAAGCGCCGCCCGACTTGTGCGGATAAAGCCCCGCGATCTCGGCGTAGACGAAGCTTTGCAGGAACCCCATCATGATCGAGGCGATGAAGATCACCCAGCTTGGCTGGCCGATCATCGTCGCGATCCCGCCGATCGTCAGCAAAACCCCCGCAGGCACCCCGCTCGAAGCCCAGAACGCGCCTTTCCAATCGAGCGAGCGGTGGAGCTGCGCGTCCTCGGCGATCATCGCTGCCTGGTCTCCCAGTCCGGGGCCACATAATAAGGCGCGTTCGAAGGCGCGAGCAGCGGCTTGCCTAGAATATGGTCCGCGCCCTTCTCGCCGATCATGATCGTCGGCGCGTTGAGATTGCCGGTGGT
>CAIKKO010000073.1 GCA_903828025.1 uncultured Sphingomonadales bacterium | reverse complement strand
GTCACTTCACCCAATCGAGGCCGATTTCCTCGTAAATTTCGCGGCTTTCGGCCCAATCCTCTTCCACTTTCACATGCAGGAAGAGGTGAACTTTGACCCCCAGCAGCTCTGCCAGTTCCTTGCGCGCTGCCTCGCCGATGGCCTTCAGCTTCGAGCCGCCCTTGCCGAGCACGATGCCCTTCTGGCTGTCACGCGCGATCACGATTTGCTGGTGGATCTCGATCGAGCCGTCGCGGCGGGGCGTATAGCTCTCCGGTCGCACGGCGCTATCATAGGGAAGCTCGTCATGCAGCTGGCGGTAGAGCTGTTCGCGCGTGATTTCGGCGGCAAGCAGGCGCTCTGACGCGTCGGACACCTGATCTTCGGGATAGTGCCACGCGCCCACCGGCATGAGCTGCGCCAACCGCGTCTTCAGCTCCGGCACCCCGTCCCCCGTCAGCGCCGAAACGAAGAACACCTCGTCAAACCCGCCCGCCGGGGAGAGCTCCTCGGCCATGATCAGCAGCGGTTCCTTGGGGCTCGCATCCACCTTGTTGAGCACGAGGATCTTGCGCTCGGGCCGGTCTTTCAGGTTTTCGAGGATCGGCTCGAGATAGTCGCGCTTCTTCTTGCGGGCATCGACCACGAGCAGGATTGCATCGGCGGTGGAGGCCCCCTCCCATGCGGCGTGGACCATCGCCCGGTCTAGCCGCCGCCGGGGTTCGAACAGGCCCGGCGTGTCCGCCAGGATGATCTGGGCGCGAACGCCGGCGGGCAAATCCTCCAGTGCGATCCCCATCAGCCGCGCGCGGGTCGTCTGCGCCTTGGCCGAGACGATCGCCACTTTCTGGCCGACGAGCGCATTGACCAGCGTCGATTTGCCCGCATTGGGCGCGCCGATCACGGCGACGAGGCCGCAATGGTCCTTGGGTGCCGAAGTCTCGATCTGTTCGTCCATAGTCATCCTGTTTCAGCCGAAGCGCGTCATGAAGGCCTGCGCGGCCTGGGTTTCGGCTTCCTGCTTGCTTGATCCGCTGGCCTCACTGGCCCCGACTCCGCCGACTTCGACTTTCACCGTGAACGTAACGGCGTGGTCCGGCCCGTCGCGCGATACCAGTGAATAGACGGGCGGCTTGCGGCGGTTGCCGGCGGCCCATTCCTGCAAGGCGGCCTTGGGGTGCTTGCGCTGCCCTGCGCCGCCCGCCATCGGTGCCTCCCAGGCGGTGCGCACGAACGTGCGGGCCGCATCAAACCCGCGTTCGACGAACAGCGCGCCGATCAGCGCCTCCATTACGTCGCCCAGCACATTGTCGCTTTGCCCCGCGCCGTCACCGCGCGCCTGTTTGCCCAGCCGGATATGCGGTGCGATGCCCAGCGCGCGCGCCACATCGGCGCACGTTTCGCGGCTTACCAGCGCGTTGAGCCGCTGCGAGAGCTTGCCTTCGGCGGCATCGCTGTGCTCGTGCAGCCATTCGGCAATGGCGAGGCCGAGCACCCGGTCACCGAGGAATTCGAGCCGCTGATAATCGCGCGCCTCGCCCATCGAACCGTGGGTCAGCGCATCGTGCCACAGTTCGGGGCGGACAGGGTGCGCCCCGGTCAGCACGGCAAGAAAGCCAGCGGTTTCGGGCGCAAGCGGGGCGCTCAGAACGTGCCCCCGATGCGGTTGAAGCGCGCGGCGGTGAACCAGGTCCACGGCAGGAACCAGTTGGCCGATCCGTCGGTCGACCACATCACGATCGTGGCGCGGCCAACGAGATTATCCTGCGGCACCAGACCGATGCCGCCGCCCTCGACCGCCGGAAAGCGGCTGTCCATCGAGTTGTCACGGTTGTCACCCATCAGGAACAGCTTGCCCTCGGGCACGATGACCGGCGGGGTATTGTCGGCATCAACGCCCCAGGGATTGAGGGTCGAGGCTGCACCGAAATCGAGCACGTCGTAGCTCTTGCCTTCGGGCAGGGTCTCACGGAAGTGGGGGTATTTGCAGATCGGATTGCCCTTTTCGTCCACTGCCTCGAAGTCGGGCCGCGCGCAGCTGGTGTTGGCCGAAACCGGGATCACGAAATCGGCGAGCTTGACCTTGGGCACGGGTACACCGTTGAGATGCAGCTGGCCGCCGATGATCTGCACGGTATCGCCCGGCAGGCCGATCACGCGCTTGATATAGTCGACATCATTGCCCGGCGGCGCCTTGAAGATCACCACATCGCCGCGCTTTGGCTGGCCCGCGAAGATCCTGTTTGGCAGCAGCGGCAGACTGAACGGCAGTGAATAGGACGAAAAGCCGAACGGCCACTTGGCGGCAAGCAGGTAATCCCCGTTCTCCAGCCGCGGCAGCATCGATTCCGATGGGATGTTGAACGGTGAGAACACGAAACTGCGGAAAAACGCCACGATCAGCACCAGCTTGATCACGAACACCGGGAAGCTATCTTCCTTGCGCTGCTTTTTGGCGGGGCTGGGGGGCGCATCCGGCAGCGGATCGGGGGTGATCGCGGCGTCCTGCTCAGAGGCCTGCGGCGCGTTTTCAGGGGTGTTCGTCATCGTGGCGGTCATGTGGAGGGGGCTCGCATCCGTCAAGGGCAGAGTTCACCTCATAGCCCGTGCAGACGAATTTAGCTGCCGCGTTCGTCGGCGATCCCTTGCGCTTGGTCGAACGGGCAGGGTAGCGCCGTTCGCATGACTTGGTGCCAACCGCAAGGAAACGAGACCATGGCCGCAACCGCTTCGCCAACCGCAATCGGCGCCCTCTGGGCTGCACTGGAAAACCTGCCGCAGCCCCCGCTCACCGCGCTGTTTGCTCATCCGGCGCGGTTGGAGCGCTATGCCAGCGTGCTCGATCTGCCGGGCGGGCCGATTCGGTTTGACTGGTCGAAGACCCATCTCTCTCCGGATGTGGACGCCGTGCTCGGCCAGATTGCCGATGCAGCCGATCTGACGGGCCGGCGCGCGGCGCTGTTCGCGGGGGAAGCGATCAACAACACCGAGGGCCGAGCGGCCACCCACGCTGCCGAACGCGGCATCGGCAATCCCGCTGCGGCGGAGGAAGCCGCGCTGTTCCACGAACGGATGCGCGCGCTGGTCGAGGCCATCCACGAGGGGCTGCTGGGCGAGGTCAAAAGCCTCATCCACATCGGCATCGGCGGTTCGGCCCTTGGCCCGGCGCTCGGCATCGACGCGTTGGCGCGCGAGGATGCGCGCGTGGCGGTCCATGTCGTCTCGAACATCGATGGCGCTGCGCTCGCGGCTGCGGTGAAGCAGTGCGATCCTGCGACCACCCTGATCGCGGTTGCTTCCAAGACCTTCACCACCACCGAAACGCTGGTCAATGCGGTCAGCGCGCTCGACTGGCTGCGCGAGGGCGGGGTGGAAGACCCCTATGGCCGCGTTGTCGCGCTCACCGCCGCGCCCGACAAGGCCGTGGCATGGGGCGTTGATGAAACCCGCGTGTTGCCGTTCGCCGAAACGGTCGGCGGGCGTTATTCGTTGTGGTCCTCGATCGGTTTTCCCATTGCGCTCGCGCTGGGCTGGGACGGGTTCGCCGCGTTCCTTGCGGGTGCTGCCGCTATCGACAGCCATTTCCTCGAAGCGCCCATCGCCGAAAACGTGGTCATCCGCGCCGCTTTCGCCGACTTGTACTACACGCAGGCGCGCGGCTGCGCATCGCGCGCAGTCTTCGCCTATGACGAGCGCCTGCGTCTGCTGCCAAGCTATCTCCAGCAGCTCGAGATGGAATCGAACGGCAAGCGCGTCACCGCCGATGGCGCGCCGCTCACCCGGCCGAGCGCGCCGGTCACCTGGGGCGGGACTGGCACCGATGCACAGCATGCGGTGTTCCAGCTGCTCCACCAGGGCACGCACCTGATTCCGGTCGATTTCCTTGCCGTCAGCATTCCCGGCCACGATTTCGATCCGGCGCACCACCGCATCCTGCTCGCCAATTGCTTCGCGCAAGGCGCGGCGCTGATGGCGGGCAAGGCGGGCGGAGACGACATGGCGCGCGATTATCCGGGCAACCGCCCCTCCGCGACGATCCTGTGCGACGAGCTTGGCGCGGCCACGCTTGGCAGCCTGATCGCCTTCCACGAACACCGCACATTTGTTTCGGCGATCATGCTCGGGATCAATCCGTTCGACCAGTTCGGCGTCGAACTGGGCAAGGCGATGGCCAAGGCAATGGACGACGAAGGCGGCGCGCGCTTCGACGCCTCGACCGAAGCGCTGCTGGCGGCGGCGGGGATTGATCGGTGATCCCCTCTCAGGCAACGAAACCATAGCAAAACGGCATTGTCGCGCGGCATGGCTATCCCCCATATGAGCGCCACGAAACAGGAGCAGGCCATGAGCGACGCGCAATTCGACTACGACCTCTTTGTCATCGGCGCCGGCTCGGGCGGCGTGCGCGCCTCGCGCATTGCAGCTGGCTATGGCGCGCGCGTGGCGGTGGCGGAGGAGTACCGCATCGGTGGGACCTGTGTGATCCGGGGCTGCGTGCCCAAGAAGCTGCTCGTCTACGGCTCGCACTTTGCCGAGGAACTGCAGGACGCGGCCAACTATGGCTGGACCGTGGAAAAGACCACGTTCGACTGGCCGACTTTGCGCGACGCCGTGCTGCGCGATGTCGACCGGCTCAATTCCGCCTATACCTCCACGCTCGAAACCCATCATGTCGACCGGTTTCTCGAGCGCGCGACGATTACCGGGCCGAATTCGGTGCGGCTGAGCGCCTCGGGCCGCGAGATCACCGCGAAGACCATTCTTGTTGCCACCGGAGCCTGGCCGGTCATGCCCGAGTTCGAAGGCTCGGAGCATTGCATCACCTCTAACGAGGTGTTCCATCTCGAACAGCTCCCCCGCCGCGTGGTCATCTCTGGCGCGGGCTATATTGCGCTGGAATTCGCCGGGATTTTCAACGCACTCGGCAGTCACGTAACGGTGGTCAACCGGTCTGAAACGCTGCTGCGCGGCTATGATGAAGCGCTGCGGGATCGGCTGCTCCAGATCACGATGGCGCGCGGCATCCAGTACCGCTTCAATTGCCCGTTCGAAAAGGTGGTGAAGCGCGAGGACGGCGTGCTCGAGGTCTGGCTCAAGGGCCAGCCCGATCCGATCCTCGCGGATCAGGTCATGGTCGCCACCGGCCGCAAGCCCAATACCGACGGCCTTGGGCTGGAAAATGCCGGCGTGACGCTGGGCGACAAGGGCCAGATCGTGGTCGACGAACGCGCGCAAACGAGCTGCCCGAGCATCTATGCGGTTGGTGACGTAACGGACCGCGTGCAGCTTACCCCGGTCGCGATCCGCGAGGGGCAGGCCTTTGCCGACCGCGTGTTCGGCGGCAAGCACACCGTGATCGATTATAGCTGCATCCCCAGTGCCGTATTCTCGCAGCCCCCGCTGGCCGGGGTCGGCCCCACCGAGGGGCAGGCGCGCAATCTCTATGGTTCGATCAAGGTCTATTCCTCGGACTTCCGCCCGATGAAGAACATCTTCGGCCACCGGCCCGAACGCGGGCTTTACAAGATGATCGTCGATGCCGCGACCGACAAGGTCCTCGCGCTGCACATGATCGGCCCGGATGCGCCTGAAATCCTGCAGGCGGCGGCGATAGCGGTGAAGGCCGGACTGACCAAGGCCGATTTCGACGCCACCGTGGCGCTGCACCCTTCGATGGCCGAGGAACTGGTGCTGATGAAATAATGGCCGGTTGCACTTTGCAACTGGATCGCTAGTCTCCCCGGCTAACAAACGGGGGGCGCGGCGTGCAAGTGAACGGCAAGACGGTACTGGTTACGGGCGGCACCGACGGCATCGGGCTTCGGCTCGCGCGACAGCTGCGCGCCAAAGGCGCGGCGGTGATCGTTACGGGACGCACCCCGGAGCGTATTGCGGCCGCCGAGGCCGAGGGGTTCGAGGTGATCCCGGCCGAACTCACCGGGCCTGCGGGCATCGAAGCGGTGGTGGCCGGGCTCGGCGCGCGCCCGCTCGATGTGCTGATCAACAATGCGGGAAGGGGCACATCGCACGATTACCGCCTCGCGCCGCCCGATGCGGCGGAGGACGAGCGCATGCTCTGGCTCAATCTCCATGCGCCGGTGCGGCTCATTGCGCGCCTGATGGACAAGCTGCGCGCACAGCCAGAGGCAATGATCGTCAACGTCACGTCTGGCCTTGCCATCGCGCCCAGCGCGGGCACCGCGCTCTATAGCGCCACCAAAGCGGCGATGCGCAGCTATACGCAGGGTCTGCGCGCCCAGCTGAAGGGCACGCAGATCCATGTGCTCGAGGCGCTGCCCCCGGTGGTGAAAACGCAGATGACCGAGCATCTCGGCGGCTCCAAGATGCAGCCCGAGGAATGCGCCCGCCAGATTATCGCGGCGATGGAGCGCGGCGCAAACGAGGCCAATGTCGGCATGGTGAAGTTCCTCCAGGCCGTCCACTCGCTGTCGCCCGCGCTGGCGCGGCGCATCATGCTCCAGTTCTGAAGGATCTCCCGCGATGAGCAAGACAGTCCTCGTTTCCGGTGGTAGCGGGTATATCGCCGGGTTCACAATCAAGCAGTTGCTGCAGGAGGGCTGGACTGTCCACACCACCGTGCGCAGCCTCTCGCGTGAGGCGGCGCTGCGCCCGCTGCTCGGCGGCACGGCGGAAACGCTGAAATTCTTCGCCGCCGATCTCACCGCCGACGCGGGTTGGGCCGAAGCCATGGCGGGTTGTAGCCATGTTGCGCATGTCGCCTCACCCTTCAACAGCGCGCCCCCGAAGCACGAAAACGACCTGATCATTCCCGCGCGAGAAGGTGTGCTCAGGGCCTTGCGCTTTGCCAAGGCGGCAGGGGGTGGAGCGCTTTATCCAGACCTCGTCGGTCGCCGCGATTGCATATGGCCACGGCAAAGGCGAGCACCACCTGACCGAGCGGGACTGGACCAACCTCGACGGCCCGGATGTCTACGCCTACGTCAAGTCCAAGACGATTGCCGAGCGCGCCGCGCGCGAATGGATGAAAGAATCCGGCGGGGGCATGGAATTCCTCACGATCAACCCCTCCGCCGTGCTCGGCCCGGTCTGGACGGACG
Organism: uncultured Sphingomonadales bacterium; assembly: GCA_903828025.1. GTDB lineage: Bacteria > Pseudomonadota > Alphaproteobacteria > Sphingomonadales > Sphingomonadaceae > Novosphingobium. Next base: position 1,535 of record CAIKKO010000073.1, on the reverse strand, counting down.
ACTTTTCCGCCTCGATCGAGCTGGTCCGGCAGCTGCTTTCGGCGGCACTGCCCGGCTGTCCCGATATCGGCTTCGGCATTGTCGATGTGCGCGATGTCGCCGATCTCCACGTCCGCGCATTGACCGAACCGGGGCTGGACGGCGAGCGCTTCATTGCCGCCGGGCCGTTCCTCAAGATGATCGACGTCGCGCGCATCCTCAAGCAGAGGCTGCCGCTGGAGGGGCGCAAAGTGCCGGTGCGCGGTCTGCCGAACTGGCTGGTGCGGGTTTCGGCGCTGTTCAACCCGGTCGTCCGCCAGGTAACGGGCGAACTGGGCTCGATCCGCGATGCCAGTGCGGCGCATGCCTTGGAACGGCTTGGCTGGAAGACCCGGCCGCCCGAGCAATCAATCATAGATTGCGCGAAAAGCCTGATCGAACGCGGGGTAGTGAAGGTTTAGCGCCTCGCACCCTGTTCCATCAGATCCCCGCAAACCACTGATAGCCGCGGTGGTCTTCCCAGTAGCCGCCCTTGCCGCCGTGAATTCCATCAAGCGAGGCGACGGCTTGGACCCCCATCACGTATTTCGCCTGCTTGTAGCCCAGCTGCCGCTCGACCCGCAGGCGCAGCGGCGCGCCATGGCCCACGGTCAGCAGCGCGCCGTTCATGTGGGTGGCAAGGATGGTTTGCGGATGGAAGGCATCGATCATGTCGATGCTCTCGTAGTAGGGCAGCCCGCCGGTGCTGTCGGCGCAGTGGAACACCACATACCGGGCGTTGCTCGACATCCCCGCGCGCTTCAGCACCAGCCCCAGCGGCACGCCCGACCATTCGCCGATCGCGCTCCACCCTTCGACGCAGTCGTGCCGCGTGATTTGCGTGCGCCGGGGTGCGGCCATAAGCTGGGCGAGGCTGATCCGCAGCGGATGCGCGACCATGCCGTCCACGCTCAGCGTCCAGTCGGCAAAGGCGTTCGCGGCGAGCGCGTTGTACTCTGCCGTTCCCGGGTTCTGGTTCCCGTTCTGGCGGAATACCGGCGACATATCGGCCCGGCTGAACTCACGCGCCAGCGCATTGCGGTCCGTTACGAGACGCTGCGCGCCGTGCGTGGCCTTCTCGCCGAGGCTCAGCGCCGCCTTGACCGTGGGCGAGGCGTTGATCTGGTCGCATCCGGCGAGCAGCAGGCCCGCAGCCCCGCCAACAAGCGCGTTGCGGCGCGTGACAAGCGACGAGGGGGCAGGGGCAGGCATGACCAGCCCGGTGTTGTGGTCCTTGCTCATTTCGACGCTCACTTCGACCTCTCCTTCGGCAGTCGGTACCAACCCGTGATGATCGAACGCAGTTCGTTGAAGGGCCCCGCCAGCACGACCGCGAGCAGATGCACCACGATGAACAGCGCGAACCCGGTAGCGCAGAGGAAGTGGATCGAGCGCGCCGAAGGCCGCCCGCCAAACAGCTCTGCCAGCCACGGGAAGGCCGCGTTCAGCGTGGGCGACATCGTGCAGCCGGTCAGGATCACCCCCGGGATCAGCACGAACAGCACGCCGAGATAGGC
>CAIKKO010000072.1 GCA_903828025.1 uncultured Sphingomonadales bacterium | reverse complement strand
CGGTCGTGCGCCACGGGCTCGCCGAAATCGCGCAGGCGGGCGACAAAGCTGCGGTCGGCAAAGTCGAACATATCGGCCTTGTTGACGTGCTCCATGATCACCGCGATCACCCCGTCAAACGCCGCGCCGTGCCGGGCCAATTGCGCTTCGGACGCAAAGCCGACCTCGCAGATTCGGCGCTTCAGCTGCGCCGGATCACCGGCCAGCCCCGCGCGCATCATCCGGGCGTAAGCCTCGCGCGTGGCCGGGGGCACGCTGCGCGCCGCGCCGAAATCGAGCAGCACGATCCGCCCGGTATCGGGCTGCCAACGATAGTTCGCGAAGTTGGGATCGGTCTGCATGAAGCCGAACTGAAACAGCTCACGCAGCACCAGATCGAGCAGCGCGCCCATGGTGCGGTCGCGCACTGCCTGCGAGGCCTCTGCCAGTTCGTCGATCGGCCGCGCGGCGATGAAGTCCATCGTCAGCACGCCCTTGCCGGTCAGCGTGTCCACCGGCGCGGGGACGAGGAACTGATCCTCGCCCGCCAGCATCGCGCCATAGCGGCGCATCTGCGCGGCCTCGCGCACGTAGTCTGCTTCCTCGTGCAGCTGCAGCTTGGCCTCGACCAGCAAGGGCGCGATATCGAGTTCCTTGGGGAGCAGGCCCGAGACGCGCAGCAGGGTCGCGACATTGTCGATATCGGCGTCGATGCTTGCGGCGATGCCCGGATACTGCACTTTCACCGCCACGACGCGCCCGTCATGCAGCACCGCGCGGTGGACTTGCCCGATCGAGGCGGCGGCAATCGGCGTTGCGTCGAAGCGCGCGAAACGCTTGCGCCAATCCGGCCCCCATGTCGCCGCGAGCACGGTCTGGAGCTGCTTGGGCGGCATGAAATGCGCCGCATCGCGCAGCTTGGCGAGGATCGCGGTCAGTTCGGCAGGCAGCAGATCGCCCGCATCGAGCGAGATCATCTGCCCCAGCTTCATCGCCGCGCCGCGCAGCCGCGAAAGCTGCTCGGTCACGCGCGTGGCATTGCCGGGGGTGAGCAAGAGGTCGGACATATGCGGCCGCTCCCCCCGCGCCAGCCGCCGCGCGCCCTCTGCGATCACGCCGCCCGCGACGCCGCCCGCGATCTGCCCGAACGCCGAAAAGCGCGAGAAGCGCCCCGTTGGCACTTTGCGGTAGCGGTCATCGTTCATCGGGTCGTCGCTCATCGCGCCAGCCTTTGCAGCATCGGGCGCAGCCGGAGAAACCGGACGTAACCCCATTCGAGCGCGCGCAAAATCAGCGGAATGCGCGCCATGAGCCCCAGCGGGCGCAGCAGAGGGATCGCGCGCCACATCGCCGCAAATGCCGCCGCGCCATCGAGCAGCACGCCGTTTTCGCGCGCGTGGAACCGCGCCAACAGCAACGCCGGGTCCAGCGGGCAGTCCGCGCCTGCCTCGGTCACATCAATGAACGCGATCCGCCCCGCCCGGTCCAGCTGGCGCATCCACGCGATCTCGCGCGTGCAGAGCGGGCAGGCCCCGTCGAACCAGACAGTGAGTGTGGGTGAGGGCATGGAACGAAAGTCCTTACGATGGACCACGCGCCTAAGCCCTTGGCTTGGTTCCAGACAAGGTGCTCAATGGTGAGGCCCAAAGCCCTCAGAACGCCGGATCGTACCCCGGCGGCAATTCGCCGCCCGTCTCGCTGCTATCGGGCGAGCCCGGCACATGGATGCCACATTCGACTTTGTCCCAGCCCTTCCAGCGGCCCGAGCGCGGGTCTTCGCCCGGCGCGACTTTGCTGGTGCAAGGGGCGCAGCCGATCGAGGGGTAGCCCTGTTCGACCAGCGGATGGCGCGGCAATCCGTGCTCCACCATATAGGCTTCGATGTCATCCTGGCTCCACGAGGCGAGCGGATTGAACTTCAGCCGCCCTTCCGCGTCGGTGCGGTCGATCTCGAAGCGCGGCAATCCGCTGCGCGTGGCGGATTGGAAGCCCTTGCGCCCGCTGATCGAGGCATCGAACGCCATGAGCGCGCGCGCCAGCGGCTGCACCTTGCGGATATCGCAGCACCCGTCCGGATCCCACGACCAGCGCAGGCCATTCTCGTCCTTGGCTGCGACCAAAGCCATATCGGGTTCGACGATCAGGAGGTTCGTCATTCCCAGATGCGCAATCAGCGCGTCGCGATAGGCCAGCGTTTCCGGGAAATGCTTGTGCGTTTCCAGGAAGATCACCGGGATAGCTTTGTCCACTTGCGCGATCAGGTGCAGCAACACCGCGCTTTCCGCGCCGAAGCTGGAGACGACGGCAACATCGCCGATCAGCTTGTCGCCCAGCACACTGCGCAGCATTTCGGGCGTGTCGGTGCCGCGAAACAGGTGGTTGAGCCGGATCGCCTCGCTTTCGGTAAAGCGCGGCCCGGTCGCGAGCGTGTCGATCTGGCGAGTCAGGTTAGAGGCCATCGGAGGCCAAGCTGTGGCGCTTGGCCCAGATCGGGCTGCGGCCGTCCACCGTCTTCTGATAGACATCGGGCCAGGTCGCGAAGGCCTGCTGCGCCGCTTCCGCCGCAATCGGCTTGGCGGGGGCAAAGGCATCGAACCCGCAGCGCTTCATGTGGCT
>CAIKKO010000071.1 GCA_903828025.1 uncultured Sphingomonadales bacterium | reverse complement strand
GCGCCGAGCACGCCGGTGATGTGCAGCACCACGTCCTTGGCGGTGACGCCCGGGGTGAGCGCGCCTTCGATGCGCACTTCCATGGTTTTCGAGCGCTTGAGCAGCAAAGTCTGCGTCGCGAGCACATGCTCGACCTCGCTCGTGCCGATGCCGAACGCCAGCGCGCCGAGCCCGCCGTGGCAGGCGGTGTGGCTATCGCCGCAAACGATGGTCGCGCCGGGGAGCGAGAAGCCCTGCTCCGGCCCGACGACGTGGACAATGCCCTGCTCCGCGTCGGCATCGCCGATATAGCGGATGCCGAACGCGGGGGCGTTGGCTTCGAGCGCGGCGAGCTGCGCGGCGCTTTCGAGATCGGGGATGGCAATGCGCGCACCGGCGGCATCGCGGCGCGCAGTGGTGGGCAGATTGTGATCGGGCACCGCGAGCGTAAGATCGGGGCGGCGCACCGTGCGCCCCGCGAGCCGCAGCGCCTCGAACGCCTGCGGGCTGGTCACTTCATGGACGAGGTGACGGTCGATATAGACCAGGCTGGTGCCATCATCGCGGTCTTCCACGACGTGGGCGGCCCAGATCTTTTCGTAAAGCGTGCGCGGTGCTGTTGTCATAGGGCGCGAGGTAAAGCCCTGCTCGCCGCTTATCAAGCGGGAAAGCCCCGCCTTGGCCGGTGCGAGCCGGGAAGAGGCGGGCGGCGGCCCCCTCTTCCCGGCCCTGCCTCGTGCGGCGCGCCGTCCGTAAAGAAGTGGGTCAGTAGAGCAGGGGATCGTGGTACCCGAAACCCGCTCCCGCGAGGTGCAGGCCGGTCATATCCGAAGGCGCGTCGTTCACGTGCAGGCTGGTCGCCTCATGCAGCACGGTCGTGGTGCGCTCAAACGGCAGCGGAACGTGTCCATCGCTGCGGCTGGGGGTGGCGGAATCCTCGAACACGACAGGATCGCCGCCGGCCATGGTGTAGACCAGCGGGGGCGTACCGTCATCGGGCAGCGGGAGCGGGTCCTTGGCGTAGATCGCGATGAAATCCTCGTAGCTGAAGCCGCCGTCGATCGGGATGCCGCTGCCCGTGGCACCATCGGTGCTGCCGCTGCCGGACCCGTCAGCAGGCGTTCCCGCCGTTGCAGAGCCGTCGGTGGAGGTGGTGCCGTCGGTCGCGGTGGTATCGGTCGCGGTGGTATCTGTCGGGGTACCATCGGTGGTGTGATCGCCCGCAGTATCGGTGGGCTGGAGATCGGTGGGCTGGGTATCGGTGGAGGGATCGCCCGCGATCAGGACGGGGGTCATATCCGAGATCACATGGAAATAATGGATCGGGAACGGATCGCTGCCGAGGGTGTTGCCAGTACCAGAGTCGCCCGAACCCGTATCGACTGCGCCCGGATCGACGACACCCTTGTCGAAGACAATGGGATCGACCGCGACCACATCCACTGGGCCGCCGAAAGTTTCCGCGCCGGGCGGCAGATCGGTGGAGCCTGCATCGGCCGCACCCGAGTCCGTGGGAGCCGGATCACTGGGAGCTGCATCGCTGGGGGCTGCATCACTGGGGGCTGCATCGCTGGGAGCCGGATCGCTGTGCACAGCGGGGTCGATCACCGCGATTTCGGCAGTTCCGTCGGCGGCATGCACATCGGTCGGCGCGCTATCTGTCGGAGCGACATCGGTATGCGCCGTGTCAGCGGGAGCCGGATCGCTGATCACGACAGGCTCGATCGCCGCAATATTCATCGGATGGAACAGGGTTTGCGCATCGGTCGGCGCGGGATCGGTCGGCGCGGGATCAGCAGGCGCCGGATCAGAAGGTTGGGGCTCAACCAGCGCAATCGGCTGGAGCTCGACAGGATCGGTCGAAATGACGACATGATCCGTTGCGATCGGAT
>CAIKKO010000070.1 GCA_903828025.1 uncultured Sphingomonadales bacterium | reverse complement strand
CCCTGCCGAGTCCCGCACGCAAGCCGTGCATCCCGAAACCCAGTACCTCGATCTCATGCGCCAGATCTGGGAGCATGGGGATGAGCGGGTGGACCGCACCGGTGTGGGCACGCGATCGGTGTTCGGGGCGCAGCTGCGGTTCGATCTGGCGGATGGGGTGATGCCGCTGCTCACCACCAAGCGCGTCTACTGGAAAACCGCGACGCGCGAGTTCCTGTGGTTTCTGACCGGGGACACCAACATCCGCGCGCTGTGTGCGCAAGGCGTGGAAATCTGGACCGACTGGCCGCTGGACCGCTATCGGCGCGAGACTGGCGAGGCGATCAGCCGGGCGGACTTTTCAGCGCGGATCGTGGCTGATGCGGAGTTTGCCGCGCAATGGGGCGAACTCGGGCCGGTCTATGGCAAGCAGTGGACCGACTGGCCGGTGTATGACCCGGCGGGCGAGGGGCTGTTTGCGCGGCGTCCTGCCGGAATCAACCAGGTGGCCGAGCTCGTCGAAAGCCTGCGTCATAACCCCGGCTCGCGCCGCCATATCGTTGAGGGCTGGAATGTGGCGGAGCTGGACCGGATGGCGCTGCCGCCGTGCCACAAGACCTATCAGTTCCATGTGGCGGACGGGCGGCTTTCAGGGTTGCTCTATCAAAGGAGCTGCGATGTCGCGCTGGGGCTGCCGTTCAATGTGTGGGGCGCGGCGCTGTTTATCCGCATGCTGGCGCAGCAATGCGATCTGGAACCCGGTGAACTGGTGTGGATGGGGGGCGATACGCACCTCTATCTGAACCATGCCGATCTGGTCGAAGCGCAACTGGCGCGGGTGCCCTTGGGGACGCCCCGGCTTGCCATTACGCGGCGGCCCGAGAGCATATTCGATTACCGGATCGAGGATTTCGAAGTGGCGGGCTATGCGCCGCAGGCGCCACTTTCGGCACCGGTTGCGGTCTGATCGGTTTGATTGACTCGGAAAGTGATGTGTAATATTATTATGCCGTGAACTAATAATGCGTCTCAGAGAGCTGAGGCGCCGGGAGTGACCGATGCTGGCGTCCTTCGTATGACCGACACCCCGCGCAGCAACATTTCGCCGCTCCGGCTCCATGTCCCCGAACCGCGCTTTCGCCCCGGCGATCCGGTCGATTACAGCCACCTTGCGATCCCTTCGGCAGGCGCGCAGCCCCGGCCGGACGAGGTCTGTGCGGCGGCGGAGACGCATCCGCTCTGCCTCGATCTGGTGCGCGTGCTGGGGGAGGACTACCGCGCGGTGGGACCGTGGGACCCCAAGCTCGATCCCGAGACCTTGCGGCGGATGCTGCGGTTGATGGCGCTGACGCGCGCGTTCGACGACCGGATGTATCGCGGCCAGCGGCAGGGCAAGACCAGCTTCTACATGAAGTGCACCGGCGAGGAGGCGACCTCGATTGCGCCTGCGATGGCGCTCGCCAGCGATGACATGGTGTTTCCGTCCTATCGCCAGCAGGGCATCCTGATCGCGCGTGGCTATCCGATGGTTCAAATGGTCAACCAGATCTATTCGAACAAGGCGGACAAGCTGAAAGGGCGGCAGCTGCCGATCATGTATTCGGCGCGTGAGGCCTCGTTCTTTTCGATTTCGGGCAATCTCGCCACGCAGTATCCGCAGGCCGTCGGCTGGGCGATGGCAAGCGCGATCAAGGGCGATACCCGGATTGCGGCGGCGTGGCTGGGCGAGGGCTCGACCGCCGAGGGCGACTTCCATTCGGCGATGACGTTTGCGGCGGTCTACAATGCGCCGGTGGTGTTCAATGTCGTCAACAACCAGTGGGCGATTTCGAGCTTTTCGGGCTTTGCAGGCGCGGAGCGGACGACGTTTGCGGCGCGGGCCATCGGCTATGGGATTGCGGGCCTGCGTGTCGATGGCAATGATCCGCTGGCGGTCTATGCGGCATCGCGCTGGGCGGCAAACCGCGCGCGGGCCAATGGCGGGCCGACCCTGATCGAACATTTCACCTACCGCGCGGAAGGCCATTCGACTTCGGATGATCCGGGGCAGTACCGCAGCGTGCAGGAGCGCGCGGAATGGCCGCTGGGCGACCCGATTGCGCGGCTGGCGCGCCATCTGGAGACGCTCGGCGAGTGGACGCCCGAGGCGCATGCGGCGATGGATCTGGAACTGGCCGAAGAGGTCAAGGCGGCGGCCAAGGCGGCGGAAGCCAACGGCGTGCTCGGCCACGGGCTGCACCATCCGTTCCGCACGTTGTTCGAGGACGTGTTCGAGGAACTGCCCTGGCACCTCAAGGAACAGAGCGAGCAGGCGATCCGCGAGCGCCGGATCAAATGGCCCGAGTGGAAGGAGGATGACGCGTGAGCGAGGAGCCTTCCGTGAAGCGGCTCAACATGATCGAGGCGATCAACGACGCTCTCGACGTGATGATGGGGCGTGACCCCGATATCGTGGTGATGGGCGAGGATGTCGGCTATTTCGGCGGCGTGTTCCGCGCGACGGCGGGCCTGCAGAAGAAGTATGGCCGCACACGGGTGTTCGATACGCCAATCAGCGAGTGCGGGATCATCGGCGTGGCGGTGGGCATGGGCGCCTATGGTCTGCGGCCGGTGCCGGAAATCCAGTTTGCCGACTATATCTATCCGGGGCTCGACCAACTGGTGTCCGAAGCAGCGCGGCTGCGCTATCGTTCTGCAGGCGAGTTTACCGCGCCGATTACCGTGCGCTCGCCTTTCGGCGGCGGTATTTTCGGCGGGCAGACGCATAGCCAGAGCCCGGAGGCGCTGTTTACCCACGTTTCGGGGATCAAGACGGTGATCCCGAGCACGCCGCATGATGCCAAGGGCCTGCTGATCGCGGCGATCGAGGACAACGATCCGGTGATCTTCTTCGAGCCCAAGCGTATCTACAACGGGCCGTTCAATGGCTATTACGACAAGCCGGTCGAGCCCTGGGCGCGGCATCCGGATGGCGCGGTCCCGGAAGGGTATTATCGCATCCCGCTCGGCAAGGCGCGGGTGGTGCGTGAAGGCGAGGCGCTGACGGTGCTCGCCTATGGCACGATGGTTCATGTGGCGCAGGCGGTGCTGGCGGAAAAGGGCGTCGATGCCGAGATCATCGATCTGCGGACGCTGGTGCCGCTCGATATCGAGACGATCAAGGCCTCGGTCGAGAAGACCGGCAAGTGCCTGATCGTCCATGAGGCGACGCGGACTTCCGGTTTTGGCGCAGAGCTCTCCGCCCTGGTGCAGGAGCGCTGCTTCTACCACCTCGAGGCGCCGATCGAGCGGGTGACCGGCTTCGACACGCCTTATCCGCACAGCCTTGAGTGGGCGTATTTTCCGGGTCCGGTCCGCATTGGCGAGGCTGTCGACCGTTTGCTGAAAGCCTGACACAATGGGAACGTTTATTTTCCGCCTGCCCGATATCGGCGAGGGTATTGCCGAGGCCGAGATCGTCGCCTGGCATGTGGCCGTGGGCGACATGGTGACCGAGGACGGGCGCGTTGCCGACCTGATGACCGACAAGGCGACGGTCGAGATGGAAAGCCCGGTGAGCGGGCGGATCATTTCGATTGCGGGCGATGTGGGCGATGTGATCGCGATCGGATCGCCGCTGGTGGTGATCGAGACTGAGGGCGACGAGGCTGCGGCAGAGGCTGCGGCAGAGGCTGCGCCTGCTCCGGTTGAACCCTCGGTGG
>CAIKKO010000069.1 GCA_903828025.1 uncultured Sphingomonadales bacterium | reverse complement strand
GATGATCCGTTCGCGCTTGGCGAGCGTTGCGGCATCGGGGACAGGCATGGCGATGGTCAGGGCGCAGATCCTTTGCGGGGCTTGGCGTGCAGCTTTCACCGCTGGCGGCGGCTTGCGCAAGGGGGGCAAAGCGCTCCCGTCCATGCGTTCAGAAAAAGCGCCTCAAACATGAACGCAAGCCAACGGCGCATTCAGGCTCATGCCACCGCGAATCAGGCAGAGTGCAAACATCGAAAGCCAGTGAAGGGGTATGACGATGAACACGATTTCCAAGAGCCTGATCGCAGCACTCGCCCTCGGCAGCGCGCTTGCCGGTGCCGGCAGTGCGAACGCGCAGTCCTGGCAGGGCCAGCGCTATGGCAACGGCTATGGCTATGGCAACGGCTATGGCAATACCTATCGCGATCCGCGCGAGCAGGCCTCGATCAACCGCTATCTCGTCGATTCCACCTGCTCGGGCCAGCGCGGCTTTGCGATGGAAAACCGGCTGCGGATGGAGGTCAACCAGCGCCAGATCGACAACTGGACCGCCCAGCGCATCCAGACCGCAATCGACGACTTGCAGAATCAGGAACGCCGCGAATGCTCGGAAGGCGATTTCCAGTCGGCGCGCGATATCGGCAAGGACTATATCCGCATCCGCGCGTGGATTGATTCTGAAACCGGCGGTTACCGGGGCGGCTACTTCCGCCGCTGAGTTTCTTCAGCCCCGCCCTCGGTAAGGCGCAACCCCCTGCTCGGGCAGCCACAAGCTCTCGGGCGGGGGGCCGCTTTGCCAGAACACGTCGATGGGAATGCCGCCGCGCGGATACCAGTAGCCGCCGATGCGCAGCCAGCGGGGCTGCATCTCGCTGAACAGGCGCTGGCCGATGCCGACCGTCACGTCCTCGTGAAAGCCCGCGTGGTTGCGGAACGCGCCGAGGAACAGCTTGAGCGATTTCGATTCGACGATAGTCTCGCCCGGCGCATAGTCGATCACGATATGCGCGAAATCGGGCTGGCCGGTGACCGGGCACAACGAAGTGAACTCGGGCGCAGCGAAGCGCACCAGATAGAGCGAACCGGCGCGCGGATTGGGCACATAATCGAGCACAGCAGCCTCGGGCGAGGCGGGCAAAGTGCTGGCTTGGCCGAGGTGAAGCGGCGCGGATGGCGGCGCGGATTCGCTCATGTGCGGGGTTCCTTTTGTTGCGCCGCGCCCATGCACCCGGTCAGGCAGGAGGGCAAGCAGGCCGATTGGGCCGATTAAAGGGGTGACGGCGGCAGACGGCAAGGTTTATCATCGGATTAAACGACCCGCGCAGACGGGCGAACTTGCAGGACGGAGCACCACCGATGGAAACCCTGGTCACGACCCAATGGCTCGCTGACGAGCTGGGCGCGAGCGATCTGCGCATTGTCGATGCCACCGCGTTCTTGCCCGAATACGGGCGCGATCCGGTGCTGGAATACGAGGCGTGCCATATCCCGGGCGCGGTGTTCATGGATCTGGCGCACCTCACCGACCCTGCCGCACCGGGGATGAACATGCTCCCTTCCGCCGAGCGCTTCGCCAGCCGGATGCAGAGCCTCGGGCTTGGCGATGGCAGCCGCATCGTGCTGTATGACGACAGCCCGGTCAAAACCGCCACCCGCGCGTGGTTCATGCTGACGATGTTCGGCGCGGCCAATGTCGCGCTGCTCGATGGCGGGATCGCCAAGTGGAAGGCCGAGGGGCGCAAATGCGCGCAAGGGCGTGAGACGCTGCGGCATCGCCACTTCACCGTGTGGAGCGATGACCGGCAGGTGCGCACCAAGGCCGATGTGCTGAAGAACCTCACCGAGCAAACCGAACTCGTGGTCGACGCGCGCGGCGCGGGACGGTTCACCGGCGCTGTGCCCGAAGTGAAGCCCGGCCTTGCCAGCGGCCACATTCCGGGCGCGCGCAACGTGCCCTATGCCAGCCTGTTCGCGCCCGATGGCACTTGGAAAAGCCCCGATGCCATCCGCGCGGTGTTCGAAGCGGCGGGCGTGGACCTCACCCGCCCGCTCATCACCAGCTGCGGTTCGGGCATGACCGCGAACGTGTTGATCTTCGCCGCGCATCTGATCGGCAAGACCGACGTGGCGCTCTACGACGGCAGCTGGAGCGAATGGGGCGCGGATGAGGCGCTGCCGAAGGAGACGGGGGCGGCGCGGTAGAAGCCAACCCCGCGATTCCCTTCCCCGCAAAATGCCCCTAAGGATGGGGCATGGCAGAGCATGACAACGAGACCCACGGTACCGGCACCCGTCTAGTCGGCGCAGGCCGCCGCGCAGCGTGGACCGGCACCGCCGATCATCCCGGCGCGGTGGTCAATCCGCCGGTCTACCGGGCGAGCACGCATCTTTATCCCGATATGGCGGCGCTGCGCAGCGCTCCAGCCAATGTCGACGGCAATTTCTATTATGGCCGGCGCGGTGCGCCGACACAGTGGGCGCTGGCCGAAGCGCTGACCGCGCTGGAGCCGGGCGCGGAAGGCACCGTGCTCTATCCGTCCGGCGTCGCGGCGATCATGGGCGCGCTGCTCACGGTGCTGCGACCGGGCGATGTGCTGCTGATGACCGACAACGCCTATGAGCCTAGCCGGGCGATGGGGCGCGGGCTGCTCAAGGATTTCGGCGTGGAGACGCGCTGGTTCGATCCGCTGGATGTGGCGGGCTTTGAAGCCGCGATCTGCGCGCGGACCAAGGCGGTGCTGCTCGAAGCCCCCGGCAGCCTGACGATGGAAGTCTGCGATGTGCCCGCGCTCGCCGCCGCCGCAAAGGCGCGCGGGGTGACGGTGGTGATGGACAACACCTGGGCCTCCCCGCTCGGCTTTCCGGCGCTGGAGCGCGGGGCGGACATTGCGATCATGAGCCTGACCAAGCATGTCGGCGGGCATTCGGACGCGATGATGGGCTCGGCCAGCGCGGGCCCGAAATGGCAGCGCAAGCTGCGGCTGCGCGCGCAAGGGCTGGGCAATGTCGTCTCGCCCGATGATGCCTCGCTGATGCTGCGGGGGTTGCGCACCATGGCCCTCAGGCTCGCGCAGGAAACCGCCTCCGCGCTGGCGCTTGCGCAGTGGCTGGAAGCGCGTCCCGAAGTGGCGCGGGTGCTGTGCCCGATGCTGCCGGGATCGCCGGGGCATGACCTGTGGGCACGCGATTTTCACGGCGGCTGCGGGCTGTTCAGCTTTGTGCTGAAGGGCGGCACGTCGGCGGCAAGGGACGCGCTGATCGACGCGCTCAGCCTGTTCGGCATCGGCTATTCGTGGGGCGGGTTCGAGAGCCTTGCCACCCCGGTCGATCCCGCCGCGATCCGCACCGCCAGCGCATGGCCGCTGCCGGGCATGGATGCCGCCGACCGCTTCGGCGTGCGGCTGTCGATCGGGCTGGAAGACACGGCCGATCTGATCGCCGATCTGGAACGCGGGCTGGCCGCGTGGGGCGCTGCGGCATGAGCAATTGGTCCAAACTGCGCCATACAATCAGCGAATGGGCGACCTCGCTCGACGATGTCGGCTTCGATGTCGGCCGCACGCATATCTCGCTGTTCAATGCGGTGTGGATGGTCTTCGTGTTCATCGCGGTGCTCGTCTCCGCGCGCGTGATCAGCCGGATCGGGCGGCGGCTGGTGCGCAGCATGACCGGGCTCGACGGCACGCAGCGCGCGCTCGGCGAAAAGCTGATGACGGTGACGGTGTGGTCGGTCGCGGTGCTGGTCGGCATCGACGCGATGGGCATCAACCTGACCACGCTGACGGTGTTTTCGGGCGCGTTCGGCCTCGCGGTCGGCTTTGGCCTGCAGAAAACCTTCGGCAACCTGATCGCAG
>CAIKKO010000068.1 GCA_903828025.1 uncultured Sphingomonadales bacterium | reverse complement strand
GCTATCTGACCCCGTTCAAGGTGGTGGAGCTGGGCACCACGATCGACGACTATGTCTACACGCCCGGCGACGAGGTGCAGTCTGGCGAGGTGGAGGAAGGCAGGCGCTACACCGAAGCCGATTTCAACCGGAAGATCGAGATCGAGGCGCGCGAACGCTACCGCGTGCAGATCTTCATGGAGCGGATCAACCAGCGCGAAAAGACCCTCGTGTTCTGCGCCACGCAAGCCCACGCCGCGCTCGTGCGCGATTTGATCAACCAGACCAAGACCAGCGCCGACCCGAACTATTGCGTGCGCGTGACCGCGAACGACGGGGCCAAGGGCGAGGAATGGCTGCGCGTGTTTCAGGACAACGAGAAATCGATCCCGACGATCCTGACCACCTCGCAGAAGCTTTCCACCGGGGTGGATGCGCGCAACATCCGCAACATCGTCCTGATGCGCCCCGTGACCAACATGATCGAGTTCAAGCAGATCATCGGGCGCGGCACCCGCCTGTTCGACGGCAAGGACTACTTCACGATCTACGATTTCGTGAAGGCCTACGAGCTGTTCAACGATCCCGAATGGGATGGCGAACCGCAGCAGCCAGGCGAACCCGGCCAGCCGCGTGGCGGCAGAGGCGAAGGCGGGGATGAAGGCGAAGGCGGGGGCGAAGGTGGTGGCGGAGAGGATGATCCGCCGCCTCAGAAGCTCGTGATCAAGCTGGCCGATGGCAAGGAGCGTGTCTTCCAGCATATGAGCGCGTCCACCTTCTGGGATGCATCTGGCAAGCCGATCTCTGCCGCGCAATTCGTCGAAAGCCTGTTCGGCAAGCTGCCCGAACTGTTCAAGGACGAGGAAGAGCTTCGCCGCATCTGGAGCGACCCTGAAACCCGCGCCGCGCTGATCGTTGGTCTGGCCGAACGGGGCTTCGACGGCGAACAGCTATCACAAGTGCGGACCATGATCGACGCGGACGAATCCGACCTGTTCGACGTGCTGAACTACATCGCCCACACCCGCCACCCGCTGAAGCGGGCCGAACGTGCAGGAAGCCACCGCGCCGGTATCCTTGCAGGCCACGACGCCAAGAGCCAAGCCTTCTTGGACTTCGTGCTGGCGCAATACGTGACGGAAGGCGAAACCGAACTGGGCATGGACAAGCTGCCCAACCTGCTCGATCTGAAGTATGGCTCGCCAAGCGATGCCGTGCGGGAACTGGGCAGCGTGGCCGAAATCCGCAGCACGTTCCGGGGCTTCCAGCGTCAGCTTTACGATGCCGGCAAGCAGCCCTAATTCGATGCTTATCGGTGGGTAAAATTTCAAGGCGGGGGCCACATTGGGGGCCACTTGAAAATTACTCGGATTTTATTTCAATATTATCAAATAGATAGAGGGATTATTCGACTCCGTCCCCGGCACCATTGGCCCCTTCCCAAGCTTCCACATGGCTCCGTAAGCATCCACGAAATGGCGGAATTCCGCCATTTTTCTGCGGCCCAGTTCCGTGTTCAGCCGGGGGCATCCGGTTGCAGCCGGGAGCTTTATTGATAGACTTGATGGTATCAGCCCCAAACCAACAGGCCGGTACCATCATGCCCCTCACTTTCACAGCAATTAACGCAGCAAAACCAAAAGCTAAGCCCTATAAACTGACCGACGAACGCGGCCTTTACCTGATGATTATGCCCACGGGTGGCCGCCTGTGGCGAATGAATTATCGCTATGATAATAAACAGAAAACACTCTCGTTCGGAAAATTTCCCGATCTGTCTCTCGCAAAGGCCCGCGAGGTCCGTGATATCGCCCGCGAAGCACTCGCGCTTGGGCTGGATCCGGCAGAGGAACGGAAGGCGAGAGAGCGCGAAGCCAGAGCCAAACGATCCGAGACTTTAAAGATCATCAGCGAAGAATGGCTGGATCGCCTGACGCTTGAAGGCCGGGCTACCAAAACGCTGGCCAAGCTGCGCTGGATGGTCGACATCGCAATTCCTGTGCTGGGTGATCGGCCTATCGCAGACATAACTGTACCTGAGCTGCTGCACGTTCTGAGATCGGTCGAGGCGGGGCGATGGCCCCCTTCGGTGTTTTTGCTGTTTGTGCGGTTCGGGATGGGTGGGGGGCGCATGCGGTTTGCGTCCTCGGTGCGGGGGTTGCGCATTGGCGCTGCGTTGCGGCCTGCTGAACTTGCCCCTCCCTCGCCGGGAAGCGTAGGTGCGCCGTCAGACCGCGCCGGCCACGCCGATCACCGCGCAGGCCAGCGTGAGCAGCCCGATCCGCGCCCACGAGGCTGGCTGGCCCATCGCAAACACGGCGATGAACACGATCACCAGCGGCACCACGGCCGCCATCAGCGGCACAATGAACGCAATCGCGCCGCCTTCGCTATACATCTTGGCAATCGCCCAGAACGAGGCGAGCAGCACCGCGACACAGGCCACGCTCCACCCCGGCTGGGTAAACCCCTGAGTGCGGACGAGCATAAACGACCCGACCACCTGCCCCAGCGCGGCCACCGTGAACAAGATCACCATGCGGGCAGTGAGCCCTGCTGCGAGTTCCATGAAATTCCCCTTCCCGTGTTGTTATGGCGCGAAAGCTATGCCGCCCAGCGGCATATGGCAACAGCGCGCACAAGGGACGCCACCCGCGACATGAAGGCCCCTCCCGCCTGCGGGAGGGGTTGGGGCGGGATTGGCTGAACCTGCCGCTCCACCACCCTTCGGGCGGTCCCCCTCCCCGTGCCGGGGAGGAACTAGCGCTTCAGCAGAGGGCCGAGGTAGCTCCCCGTAAAGCTGCGGGGGTTCTTCGCCACTTGCTCGGGCGTGCCTTCGGCCACCAGTTCGCCGCCGCGCACGCCGCCTTCGGGGCCGAGGTCGAGCAGCCAGTCGGCGGTTTTGATCACATCGAGGTTGTGTTCGATCACCACCACGCTGTTGCCCTGATCGACAAGGCGGTGG
>CAIKKO010000067.1 GCA_903828025.1 uncultured Sphingomonadales bacterium | reverse complement strand
TTAATTTAACATTATTAGATAAATGTGAATGCCGGCGCACGAAGCTGTGACGAACAAGGGAGCATCCCGATGAACCACCGCATCTCCGCGCAAGTCTTTGATCGAATGGTCGATCACCTGAACAACGGAACGACCGACCAGGCCGACTCGGTCCTGCACGTTCCGGTGAGCAATTTCGCCTTGCCAGAGCACCTTGCGCGGGAACTGGAAGTGTTTCGCCGACAATGGCTGGTGGGCGCGATGGCATCGGAACTGCCTGAACCCGGCAGCTTCGTGACGCGTGACATTCTGGGCAGCGCGGTGCTGTTCGTGCGGCAGAAGTCCGGCAAAGTGGCGACATATCTGAATATGTGTCGCCATCGCGGAGGGAAGGTCGAACTGGAGGATCGCGGCAGAAAGCCGTTCTTCGTCTGCGCCTATCACGGCTGGAGCTATGACGGCGACGGGGCCTTGCGCGGGGTGCCGTTCGAGGAGCAGCTTGGCCCGGTCGATCGCGGCTGCAACAACCTGCACGCGGTCCACTGCGAAGAGCGCCACGGGATCGTCTGGATCAACTTTGCCGATGAGGCACCCGCTACACTCACCGAATTTCTTGGCGCAGCCGATGCAGTTCTCGCGGATTACGGGCTGGAAAACAGCGTGATCCACATGGACAAGAAGATCCACAGCAACATCAACTGGAAGCTGGTGATGGACGGCGCGATCGACGTGCTGCACCCGCAGTTCCTGCACCCGACCGGGGTGGGCAAGCTGATCCAGACCAATGCCAGCGTCTGGCAGGATCTGGGCCGCCATGGCCGGTCGTTCTCGGTCTACAAGAAGCTGGCGGAGAAGATCAAGGCAGGCACGGTCGAGCCGGAAGACCGCCGGTACGTGACCGGCAACATGGTGCTGTTCCCCAACGTCAACCTGATCCCCACGCCCGATCACTTTGAATTCTGGAACGTCTGGCCGGACCTGAAGGATCCCGGCAAGTGCTTCATTCATATCCGTTTCGTTGTCGATGCGGCGAAGCTGGACGAACGGATCGCGGGCCGGATCAACCGCAGTTGGGAAATCCTGGAGCAGGCGGCATTGGAGGAGGATTTCCCGATGGAAGAAACCATTCAGGCCAATGCGCTGGCCCGCCCGGTCGGCGATTTCCTTTATGGCCGCAGCGAAGCGCCCTGCCAGCACCTGCATCGCCAGATGGCGCGCGAACTGGCGGCCGCTCCGTCCTGACCGGACCGGTCTGACAACAATCAGAACGCCCCTCCATCACCGGATGCAGGCGGGCGTCGAAATATCGGGAGAGATCATGAACATTGCCGAGCTGATCCGCTATTGGGCGCGCTGGCGGCCGGACCATCCGGCTGTCATCCACAACGACCGAGAAATGAGCTGGGCCGAATACGATGCCCGGTCTGACGCGCTGGCGCGCGGACTGCGCGCGGCGGGGGTGGAGCAGGGCGACCGGGTGGGCCTGCTGATGACCAACCGGATCGAAGCGCCGCTGCTGGTCGCGGCATGCCTGAAGCTGGGGGCCATTTTCGTCCCGCTCAATTTCCGGCTGACCGCCGTGGAACTGCTACCGCTGCTGGAAGACGCCGAATGCCGGGTCGTGGTGAGCGAGGCGCATCTGCTGCCGCAGCTGGAACTGGCAGCGGGCCAGCTGGGCTTCACGGTCTATGCCACCGATACCAGCGATGTGCGGGCGTTCGGCCAGCTGGAAGTGGACGAAGCGGGCCTGCCGACGGCCGCCATCGGCCTGACCGATCCAGCGTTCATCTGCTATACCTCCGGCACCACCGGCCGCCAGAAAGGCGCGCTGCTGACGCATGGCAGCGCGATGTATCCCGGCATGGCCAAGAATCTAGCCGAAGGGCTGACCTGGCGTGACCGCGTGCTGGTGGCGGTGCCGTTCGTGTTCACCGGCGCGGTCATATCCTGCTTCATCCAGATCGCGGTGAACGCCGGGGCGACGATGGTGCTGGAATCCGATTTCGACGTCGATCGCTATCTCGACGTGATCCAGCGTCACCGGGTTACCGCGATGACGACCGTGCCGGTCATCTGGCAGCGCCTGCTGCGCTCCGACAACTTTGCCGGCGCCGATCTGGGCCACGTGATTTCGGCGGCCGCAGGCGGCGCGCCGGTCACGCTCGACCTGATCGAGGCCTATCGCGCCAAGGGGCTGGCGCTGATCCAGTCCTATGGGTTGACCGAGGCGTCGGGGCTGGTCGCAACCATGCACAGCGATGACGCGATGAAGCATATCGGCTGGGCCGGGCGGGCGATCATGGGTTCGGAGGTGCGGATCGGCGATGAGCACGGCAATACCCTGCCGCTGGGCGAAACCGGCGAGATCATGGTCAAGGGGCCACACGTGATGCGCGAATACTGGCGCAAGCCCGATATCACGGCCCAAACCATCGTCGATGGCTGGCTGCGCACGGGCGAC
>CAIKKO010000066.1 GCA_903828025.1 uncultured Sphingomonadales bacterium | reverse complement strand
CGGCAAGATTTTCGCGGGCGTCGATCTGACACGCCAGCCGCTGCCGGTCGTGCCCACGGTGCACTACAACATGGGCGGAATTCCGTGCAATTATCACGGCGAAGTCGTGACAATCGGCGCGGATGGCAACCCGGAAACGATCATCCCTGGCCTGTTCGCGGTGGGTGAAGCGGCCTGCGTTTCGGTCCACGGCGCGAACCGTTTGGGCTCCAACTCGCTGATCGACCTTGTCGTGTTCGGCCGCGCGACTGGCCTGCGCCTCAAGGAAATCATCAAGCCCGGCTCGTCGCACAAGGCCTTGCCCAAGGACAGCGCCGACCTCGCGCTCACCCGGCTCGACACGTTCCGTCATGCCAACGGCGGCTCGCCGACAGCGACCGTGCGTCTCGAAATGCAGCGCACGATGTCGGCCCACGCGGCGGTGTTCCGCACCGACGAGCTGATGAACGAGGGCAAGGTCAAGCTTGCCGCGACCTATGAGCGGATGACCGACATCAAGGTTTCGGACCGTTCGCTGATCTGGAACTCGGACCTCATCGAAACGCTGGAGCTCGACAACCTGATCGCGCAGGCTTCGGTTACGATGCATTCGGCCTCGAACCGCAAGGAAAGCCGCGGCGCCCACGCGCACGAGGATTTCCCTGATCGCAACGACGCGGAATGGATGAAGCACACCGCCAGCTGGTTCGACGGTTGGGGCGGCAAGGGCGGCGCAGTGAAGCTCGATTACCGCCCGGTGCACGAATACACGCTGACGGACGATGCCGAGTACATCAAGCCGAAGAAGCGCGTTTATTGACCGTGTTGGTGCGGTTTGCAGCAGGGTTTCTGGCAGCGCTACTTGCGCTGCCAGCCTCTGCCGCCCCGCCACTCGCCGAATCCACCCTGCCCGATCCGCTGCAGGCGGGCTGGCAGGGCTATCCGGTGTGCGAACTGCTCAAGGAGAACGCGCGGCTGCGTACTTTGCGCTGCACGTTTCCACCGGGCGGGGGGCACGAACGCCACCGCCATGCGCCGCATTGGGGCTATATCCTGAGCGGCTCGACCATGGCGATCACCACGGCGAGCGGCACGGTGGTGCGCGATTTGAAGCCCGGTGACACATGGTGGAGCGACGGCATCGCCTGGCACGAAGTGCGCAATGTCGGCACGACGACCGGGGTTTATCTGATCGTAGAGCCCAAACCCTGATTCAGCCAGGCCCTGATTCAGCCAAGCCCTGATTTAGCCAAACCCTGAACCTATCAGCGGCGCACGTGCTTCTTCCGCTTGTGCCGGACCGGTTTGGCGGGGGGTGCGCTGTCCACGTTCTGCACCCCAGCGCGCATTTGCGACACCGCTGCCACATCGCGCGCTGACGCCGCGCGCGCCGGATAGGGGCAGCCGCGCGCCTGCCTGTACCCCTTGAGGAACGCCCGGCGGCTCGCGCCAGCATAGAGCGCGACTTGCCATTGCCGTTCACTGGCCGCTGCGCCGGAAACTTCCCGGATGACTCCGCCAAACGGGATGAAGCTGCTGATGACCGACTTGGCCACGCTGCCCACCGCGTTGCCCCGCTTTTCGTCCCGCGTCTTCTCCGTGGTGATATCGATATCGTCGCCCAGCGCGGCGTTGAGCTGGCCGACTTCGCTCTGGATCGCCCGGCAAGCGCGCAGGCCGGTGAGGTCGTAGGGCCGCTCGCGCGCCGCGAGCAGGACTGGCGGAATCTCGTTCTTCTTGAGGTTGAGCTCGCTCAGCGGTGCGGTCACGACATCGACTGCGGTTACGTTTTGCGGGGCAACCACAGTCTGGGCCATGGCAGCAGGCGCGGCAGCGCAGAGCAGGAGCGTGAAGGCAAGGCGGTAGTCAGTCATGTGGAGTCCCCGTTTCACCAGCACAACGCGAAGCCCGCCGTTCTGTTCCCTCAGGCACCCGAATTGGCCGATGCGCCGCAGGTGTCCACGTTCCCGGTTTCCAGCCACTTGCGCAGCCACGCCATGCGCCGAGCGCCCCGTGTCTGGATCGGATTGATTCCGAACACGCGTGTGCCGATCGACGCGGTAACAAGACGGCCGCAGCGGGTACTGCCCCCCGGAGCCGCCAAACTGGGAACCGCCACCGCGCTGGTCTTCGACCTTGATTGAATTGTCAAAATGGCCGAGCCGCATGGTTCACTTCCCTCGAGCGGAACGAATTGCCCGGAACTGCCCCTGCGATGCAAGTGACAACGCGCCGACAGGGGCTTGGCGCGTGTCCGGCGTCCTCAGTGGGGCCTTGCGCTGCCCCCCTGCATTTGCAAGCTAGGCGCTTGCGGTAAGCCGTTCGGAGACGCCGATGAGTCGTTGCCCATGAACTGCGGGAGGGATGGGCGACCCCGGCGATGGTCAGCGCTGCTGCTTGTGGCCCTGCTTCTAGGCGTTTTGTCCGGACCGGCCGCTGCGGCTTCACCATCAAAGCGCCAGTTGGCGGCGATCGAGACCAAACTCCGCCAGCATGTCACCACGCTTGCGAGCGATGAATATGGCGGGCGCGAGCCGGGCACTCCGGGTGAGACGCTCACTTTGCGGTATCTGGCCCGCGAGTGGTTCGATATCGGGCTCGAATCCGGCACCAACGATCCCGGCAATGCGTGGTTTGCGCCGGTCGAGTTGGTTGAGCGCGAGCCACAGGCCTCGCGCGCGCAGTTCGTCCATGGCCGCCGCCGCGTTCTGGTGCCGGATGCGGGGGTGTTCGTGGTCACCTCAGGCCTGCGCAGCCTGATCGAGAGCGCGCCGCTCGTGTATGTCGGGCGCACCATGGGCGGCGATGCCTTGCGCACCGAACTTGCCGGGCGGGTTGCGGTCATCTTCGACAGTGAGGCCCCGCCTCCTGAAGCGGGCAAGGCTGAAGTCGGCAAGTCTGGCAGCAGCACCCCCGCGCGCCCGGTCGACCGGGCTGGCCGTTTGCTCGATGCCGGGGCCGCTGCCGTGCTTACAGTGCTCGACGGCGAGCGCAGTCTCGATGATGTGATCGCCCGCCGCCGCCGCGCAGGCTACGCGCTGGCCGGACAGCGTCTCGGCGGCGATATCGAGGCCTTCGTGACACCCGAGGTGGCGCGGCAGCTGCTGGCCTCGGCCGGCAGCGCGGACATGGCTGCGCTGCGGCAGGCCGGGGCCGCGCCGGGCTTCAGCTCGCGCCCGCTCGGCATTCTGGCCTCGCTCGAGGCGACCAACCGCGAAACCCGGATCAAGACGCACAATCTGGTCGGCAAGATCGAAGGCCGCCGCCATGATGCCGGGGCCGTGGTGTTGATGGCGCACTGGGACCATTTCGGCAAATGCGCCGCCCCCCCCGCCGAAGATCTGATCTGCAACGGCGCGGTCGACAATGCGTCGGGCCTCGCGGTGATCACCGAGGTTGCGCGGCTGCTCTCGGCAGGGCGGCCGCTTGACCGCGATGTCTATCTCGTCGCGACCACGGGTGAAGAGCTGGGGCTGCTCGGCGCGCTCGCCTTTGCCGAAAATCCGCCGCTGCCGCTGGGCAATGTGGTGGCCGCATTCAATGTCGACAGCACCGGGCTGGTACCCTCCGGCCTGCCGGTCAGCGTGGTGGGGCGCGGCATGACTCCGCTCGATGTTGGCATCGCCGCAGTGCTCAAGGCGATGAAACGCAAGCTCGCTGCGGGGGACGCGGCCAATGCCTTCGTCAAGCGGCAGGACAGCTGGGTGCTGATCCAGCACGATGTTCCCTCGGTGATGGTCAGCACCAGCTATTCCGATCCCGCGCGGCTCGAGGCGTTCATGGACAACGTCTATCATCGCCCCTCGGACGAGGCGTCGAAAGTGGTCTATGGCGGCATGGTCGATGATGTACTGATCCAGGCCGAACTGGTGCGCTATTTCGCCGATGCGAAGGCCTGGCCGGGCAATGGGGCAAAGTGAGCCGGGGGCCCTAGCCGAACCCGCCCCGCTTGTTTACATGGGCCGCCACGAATCGTCCCCCTCACGCGAGTGGCAGCCCCATGGATATCCCTCTCGGCCTTACCTTCGACGACGTTCTGCTGCGCCCCGGCGCATCGGACATGGTCCCGACGCAGGCTGACACCCGTACCCGCCTGACTGGTTCTATCACGCTGAATATCCCGGTGATTTCGGCGGCGATGGACACGGTGACCGAGGCCGACATGGCCATCTTCATGGCGCAGGCCGGGGGCATTGGCGTGCTGCACCGCAACTTGACGGTGGATGAGCAGGCCGCTGCGGTGCGCGCGGTCAAGCGCTTCGAGAGCGGCATGGTGGTCAATCCGATCACGATCACGCCCGATGCCACGCTGGGCGATGCGCAGACGATCATGCGCGCCAACCGGATCAGCGGCATCCCGGTGGTCGAGCGCAGCGGCAAGCTCGTCGGCATTCTCACCAACCGCGATGTGCGCTTTGCCGACAATCCGGCGCAGCCAGTGCATGAACTGATGACGCACGAGAACCTCGCGACCGTGAAGCTTGGCACCACAGGCGACGAGGCGCGCCGCCTGCTGCACCAGCGCCGCATCGAGAAGCTGCTTGTTGTCGATGATGCGTTCCGCTGCATCGGGCTGATCACGGTCAAGGACATCGAGAAAGCGGTGAACTACCCCGACGCGACCAAGGATGCCGCCGGGCGCCTGCGTGTCGCTGCCGCCAGCACGGTCGGCGAAAAGGGGCTGGAGCGCACTCGCGCGCTGGTCGATGCCGAATGCGACGTGATCATCATCGACACCGCGCACGGCCATAACCGCGATGTCGCGCGCGCGGTGGAAGCGGTGAAGAAGCTCTCGAACACGGTGCAGGTCATCGCGGGCAATGTCGCCACGGCCGAGGCGACGCGCGCGCTGATCGACGCGGGGGCCGACGGGATCAAGGTCGGCATCGGGCCGGGCTCGATCTGCACCACACGTATCGTTGCGGGTGTGGGCGTGCCGCAGCTCACTGCCGTGCTCGAATGCGCTGCAGAAGCCGCTAAAACGGGCGTGCCGGTGATCGCTGACGGCGGTCTGCGCACCTCGGGCGATGCGGCCAAGGCGCTCGCCGCCGGGGCCAGCACGATCATGGTCGGCTCGATGCTCGCGGGCACCGAGGAAGCGCCGGGCGAGACGTTCCTGTATCAGGGACGCGCCTACAAATCCTATCGCGGGATGGGCTCGGTCGGCGCGATGGCGCGTGGTTCCGCCGATCGTTATTTCCAGCAGGACATCAAGGATTCGATGAAGCTGGTGCCCGAGGGGATCGAGGGACAAGTGCCCTACAAGGGCCCCGCCAAGGACGTCGTCCACCAGCTTGTCGGCGGGATCAAGGCGGCGATGGGCTACACCGGCAGCCGCACGCTCGACGAGCTGCGGGAAAACGCGCGGTTCGTGCGCATCACCAATGCGGGCCTGCGCGAAAGCCATGTCCACGATGTTTCGATCACGCGTGAGGCACCGAACTATCCCTCACGCTGACCCCCGCTTCAGGCGCGTGTCATGACCCCCGCCGCGCGGGTGCAGTCGGCGATCGAGGTGCTCGATGCGGTGATCGCAGCGGTGCGCCGGGAAGGTGCGTCGGCCGATCGGATCGCAGCCGAATGGCTCAAGACGCGGCGTTTTATCGGCTCGAAGGACCGCCGCGCGATCCGCGAACTGGTCTGGCAGGCCATCCGCACGTGCGGCGAAGTGCCGGTGAGCGGGCGCGCGGCGATGCTGCGGCTTGCTGCCACTGATCCGGTGCTGGCCGCCTTGTTCGACGGATCGAACTATGGCCCCGCTGCGGCGCAAGGCGGTGAGCCCGTCGCCTCTGCCGGGACCGCGCCAGCGTGGCTGGAGCGGCAACTGGCCGCCTCGGGCATCGACGCCGAGGCCGCCGCGGCGATGCTCGGCCGCGCACCGCTTGATCTGCGCGCCAACCGCCTCAAGATCACGCGTGAGGCGCTGGCAGGCCTGCTGCCTGCTGCGGCGGAGACCACGCAGGCCCCTGATGCGCTGCGCTTGCCCGGCGGAACCCCTGCAGAGAGCTGGCCCCAGTTCGAAGTGGGTTTGTTCGAAGTGCAGGACACCGGCAGCCAGCTTGCTTGCGCGGCGCTCGCCGCGCAGCCGGGCGAAGCGGTGGTCGATCTTTGCGCTGGTGGCGGGGGCAAGACCCTTGCGCTCGCCGCCGCCATGGAAAACCGGGGTAGACTGCTCGCTTGCGACATCGACCGCGCAAGGCTCTCGCGCCTGCCGCAGCGCGCGGCGCGGGCCGGGGCGCTTGCCGAAACCCGGCTGCTCGATCCGGGCCGCGAGGCGGAGGCACTGGCCGATTGGCAGGGCCTGGCGGATGCGGTGCTGGTCGATGCGCCCTGTTCGGGCACCGGCACCTGGCGGCGCAATCCCGAGGCGCGCTGGCGGCTCAATCCGCAGGCGCTTGCGCGCTATGCCCGCGTGCAGGCCTCGGTGCTGCGGCTCGGCGCGGCACTGGTCAAGCCGGGCGGACGGCTGACCTATGTGGTCTGCTCGCTGCTCGATGCCGAAGGTGCTGATGTCATCCAAGCCTTTCTGGCCGAGGCCAGCGGGTGGCGCGCGTCCGAACCGGCGGTCGGCGCAGGAACGCCGCGCGGCCCCGGAATACGGTTGACTCCTTGGGCCGATGGGACGGACGGCTTTTTCTTCGCAACGCTTAACCGGCTGTGATACGCAGCACGGTTATGGAAGCCGGTGGAACGATCACGCCGAACGGCCGGCTCTGGGAGTCGTTGATGCGCTATTTGCCTGTTGCAATTGCCTTGTCTTTGCTTGTTGCCGTGACCGGAAGTGCCGGTTCGGCCCGGGTGGGTGAAGCCACCGATCCGCGCGCCCGCTCCCTCCTCGATACTGGCCGCAGTTTGCTGGCCCACGGCGATGTCGATGCCGCGACTGACAGCTTTGAGGCTGCACTGGCGATCGATCCGGGCAATCCCGGTGCCTATCTGGCGCTGGGCGATGCCGCGCGCAGTGCAGGCCTGCAGGGCAAGGCCATCCACTATTACCGGCAGGCGCTTGCTCGCGATCCCAACAACCTCGCCGCGCTTTCGGGCGAGGGCGGGGCCATGGCTGAAAAAGGCGCGCTGGACAAAGCCAAAGGCAATCTCGCCCGGCTTGAGGGGCTGTGCGGCCGCGCCTGCCCCGAAACCGAGCAACTGGCAGGCGTGATCGCCAAGGGCCCGATCGCCAAAGTTGTCTCCGCCGATGCGGTGAAGCCCGAGCCTGAAGTCGAATCGAACTGACGGCCCCGCCTCGGGTCCAAACTCAGATCAGGTCGCGGAATTCCTCGACGACCTGCCGGTAGACCCGCTTTTTGAACGGCACGATCAGGTCTGGCAGCATCTCGGGCTCGACCCATTTCCACTCGTGGAACTCGGGCGTGTCGTGTGCCTCAAGGTTTACCTGCGTGTCCTCGCCATTGAAACGCAGCAGCAGCCAGCGCTGGCGCTGCCCCCGGTAGCGCCCTTTCCAGAGCTTGCCGAGCAGCTCTGGCGGCAGATCGTAGAAGTGCTCTTCCCGGCTTTCGGCGATGATCGTCACGAGCTCGGCCGGGATGCCCGTTTCCTCATAAAGCTCGCGCAGGCCGGCGGGGTGGAGGTCTTCCCCCTCGTCGATACCGCCTTGCGGCATCTGCCAAGCATCACCTTCCTGCTTGCCGACCGAGCCGTTGTCGATGCGCTTGCCAACAAACACGCGGCCATGCGCATTGACCAGCATCACCCCCACGCAGGGGCGATAGGGCAGTCCGGCAAAATCATCATCACTCATCGGGTTCGTTCCAATAGCAGCCGCACCGCGGCAAAGATGGCATGCAGATCGGTCTGCGCGCTCGGGATTGCCTTGCGCACTTGCGTGAAGCCGTGGATCGTGCCCTTCATTTCGAGGAACACGGTCTCGACCCCGGCCTTGATAAGCTCTGCGCCATAGACCCGGCCGCTGTCACGAATCGGATCGAGGCCAGCGGTAACCAGCACGGTCGGCGGGGTTGCCGCATGGTTCCCATAGATCGGATAGGCCCGCTTGTGACCCAGCACGGCCTGATAGGCATCGTCGAACCATTTCATGGTCTCGGCCGTGAGCAGGAAGCCATCGGCAAAGTCAAGGAACGATGGGTGATCGGGCTTGTCATCGCTGAGCGGATAGATCGGCACTTGCAGCACCACCGGCACCGCCGCCGGCGTTTCGGCGAGCGCCTGTGTGACCACGATGGCTAGGTTGCCGCCCGCCGAATCGCCCATCGGGATCAGGCCCGTGATCGTGCGGCCGAGCGCCTCGGGATTGCTCGCGACCCAGCGCGTTGCCGCTTCGCAATCGTCTGGTGCGGCGGGGAAGGGGGCTTCTGGCGCAAGGCGGTAGTCCACCGCGATCACCGGCAGATCGAGCTCGGCGGCGATTTCAGTGCAGAGCGCGTGGTGGGTTTCGAGATCACCGATGACAAAGCCGCCGCCGTGATAGAACAGGATCGCCAGACCCGGCTCACGCGTTTCGCGCGCATCATAGACGCGTAGCGGGATCTCTCCGGCGGGTCCCGGGCACGTGATGTCCTTGATCACCGCCAACTCGCGCGGTGGCAGCTCGCCCAATTCCCGCATCTGCTGATAGGCGGCACGTGCGCCTTCCTTGCCGGCCTCAGCCATTGTCGGGCCGCCGACAGCGGCGAGAAAATCGAGGAATGCCCGCACGTCGGGCCGGACATAGGGCCCGGTAGAAGCATCGGTTGGGGTGGCCGTTCCGGTATTTGGCATGTCGTTCCTCATCCTTCGATCTGTTGTCCCGGACTCGTTGGGGCGATCCGGGCAACACCCTTGTGCGCGAGCTTGACGGATGCGGGCAATGGGAATCAAGGCCATTCCACAAATCGCGTATTGGCGTGTGTTTGAGGCGCAGCAGTTTTTCTTCTTTGCGCCGAATTGTGTAGATGTTTAGGCGCGAGCTCAAGCTGGGAAGCCGGTCGACGGGGATTGCAACGCCCGGAAACCCAAGGCAAATGAGGACAATATGGCAACAGTTCTTGCAAACGGCCCCGAGGGCCTGACCGGTGGCAGTGATCCCGCTGCCACTCCCGAAGCGGTTGTTGTCCGCTTTGCGGGCGATTCGGGTGATGGCATGCAGCTCACCGGCGGCCAGTTCACGCTCTCGACCGCACTGGCGGGCAACGATTTGGCCACGTTCCCCGATTTCCCGGCTGAAATCCGCGCGCCGCAAGGCACGCTGTTTGGTGTTTCCGCGTTCCAGATCAACTTCGGCTCGACCGAGATTGATACCGCGGGTGATCAACCCGATGTGCTGGTGGCGATGAACCCCGCTGCGCTGAAAACCAACGTTCAGGCGCTGAAAGCGGGCGGGCTGATCATCGCCGACACCGGCGAGTTCAACAAGCGCAACCTCGAGAAGGCCAAGTACGATGTCAGCCCGCTGGAGGATGGCAGCCTCGAGAAGTGGCAGGTGCTCGCCTTCGACATTTCGGCCCTGACGCTGGAAGCGGTGAAGCCGTTCGGGCTTGGCAACAAGGAAGCGCTGCGCTGCAAGAACATGTGGACGCTCGGGCTCGCGCTGTGGATGTTCGACCGCGACCGGCAGCCGCTGATCGACTGGCTCAAGGGCAAGTTCGCCAAGGCCCCGGTGCTGGCCGACGCCAATATCGCGGCGCTTAATGCCGGGCACGCCTATGGCGAGACGGCTGAGCTGGCGGGACCGCTGAAGCAGTATCACTTGCCTGCAGCCGAAAGCGAGCCGGGCCTCTATCGCACCGTTACGGGTGCCGAAGCCGTCAGCTACGGCCTCGTTGCGGGCGCGCAGCTGGCCGGGCTCGACCTGTTTTTCGGGGGTTACCCGATCACCCCGGCTTCGGCGATCCTGCACAATCTGGCGCGGCTCAAGGAGTTCGGTGTCACCACGTTTCAGGCGGAAGACGAGATCGCAGCGATCGCCTCGGCCATCGGTGCGGCCTATGCCGGGCATCTTGGCGTGACGTCATCCTCAGGCCCGGGCATTGCCTTGAAGGGTGAGGCGATGGGCCTCGCGATCATGACCGAGCTGCCGCTCGTCATCGTCAACTCGCAACGCGGCGGACCTTCCACCGGCCTGCCGACCAAGACCGAGCAGTCGGACCTCTACCAAGCCGTCTATGGCCGCAACGGTGATGCGCCGATGCCGGTGGTCGCGGCGCGCAGCCCGTCCGACGCGTTCGAATGCGCGATCGAGGCTTGCCGCATCGCGGTGCAGTATATGACCCCGGTCATGCTGCTGACCGATGGCTATATCGCCAATGCCGCCGAGCCGTGGAAAGTGCCCGATCCCGAGAGCTTCGCGCCGTTTCCTGTCACGTTCCTTGAGGAGCCCAATGGCCCCGAAGGCGCAGTGCTGCCCTATGCCCGCGACGAAAAAGGCGCGCGGCCGTGGATTCGCCCCGGCACGCCGGGCCTGATGCATCGCATCGGCGGGATCGAGAAGAACCCCGGCACCGGCAACATCGACTATTCGCCCGCCAGCCACCAGACCATGACCGACACGCGCCGCGCCAAAGTCGATGGCGTGGCGAACAGCATTCCCGCGCAGGACGTGTCCTTGGGCGAGGCGGGCGGCAAACTTGCCGTGGTGGGCTGGGGTTCGACCTATGGCCCGATCCATCAAGCCGTGCGCCGCGCGCGCCGCAAGGGACTCGATGTCAGCCAGATCCACGTGCGCCACATCTGGCCGTTGCCGTCAAACCTCGGAGAGCTTCTCAGGAGCTTTGACAAAGTGCTTGTTCCGGAAATGAACACCGGCCAGTTCAAGACCGTCCTGCGCGATCAGTTCTTGGTCGATGCCAAGCCCTTGAACAAGACGAGCGGCCAGCCGTTCACCATTGCCGAGATCGAAGCGGCGATTGCCGCAGCGCTGGCCTGAGGGAATAGAAGCCATGAACGACATGACCCCCATCAAGACCACGCTCAAGGACTGGGAAACCGATCAGGAAGTCCGCTGGTGCCCGGGCTGCGGTGACTACGCGATCCTGAAAGCGGTGCAGCGCGTGCTGCCCGAAATCGGCGCTGA
The DNA here is from genome assembly GCA_903828025.1 of uncultured Sphingomonadales bacterium. Classification (GTDB taxonomy): domain Bacteria; phylum Pseudomonadota; class Alphaproteobacteria; order Sphingomonadales; family Sphingomonadaceae; genus Novosphingobium. The sequence continues at coordinate 832 of CAIKKO010000066.1, read as the reverse complement.
TCCAGCCAAAACCGTGTTCGTCTCGGGCATCGGCTGTTCAAGCCGTTTCCCGTATTATGTCGAAAGCTACGGTTTTCACACGATTCATGGGCGCGCGCCGGCCTTCGCGACGGGCCTTAAGCTGGCCAACCCCGAGCTCGATGTGTGGCTGGTAACGGGCGACGGTGACGGCATGTCGATCGGCGGCAACCACACGATGCACGTGCTGCGCCGCAATCTGAATACCCAGATCCTGTTGTTCAACAACGAGATCTATGGCCTTACAAAAGGCCAATATTCGCCCACGAGCCGGGTGGGCACTGTCTCCCCGACCACGCCGCTCGGGTCGGTCGACCGGCCGGCCAGCCCTTGCGCTTTCGCGCTGGGTTCGGGCGGACGCTTCATCGCGCGGGCCTATGACGTTTCCAAGGAACTGCCGACCGTACTCAAGGCTGCGCATGCCCATCAGGGTGCGGCGTTCGTGGAAATTTTCCAGAACTGCATCGTCTACAACAAGGACGTGTTCGCCGATTTCACCGAGAAGGCGAATGCCGCTACCGGCCAGCTCTGGCTCGCGGATGGGGCTCCGATGTTGTTCAACAAAGGCACGCAAGGTATTGCGCTGGATACGGAAACGCTGTCGCTCAAGGTTGTCGACGTGGTCGATGGTGATTGGCAGGCGGCGGGCGTGCGCGTCCACGACTTGAAGAACCGGGCGATGGCGCATTTGCTGGTCGAAATGCCGTTCGGGCCGTTCCCGATGGCGCTCGGCGTGATCTACGACGATCCGCGCCCGACCTTCGAAGCGTCGGTCATCGACGAGCGCACCCGCGCTTCCGCTGGCAAGACTGCG
>CAIKKO010000065.1 GCA_903828025.1 uncultured Sphingomonadales bacterium | reverse complement strand
GCGGAACGCGACGATGAGGGCCAGCACCTTGCGAAATCCGGTGGCGCTCCGGCGACATCGAAGATTGGCTGAACGGCCTCCAAACCCGCCGCTACTGACCGCGACCGTCGCACGACCGCAGGCTGTGGCCTGGTAGGCCGTTCGACCACCCTCCCCCGCTCCTCGCGAACACCTGCAATCGTGGATTCACGAAAGGAAACCTTATGCCCATTTCCCGCAAGATCATGGACCGGCTTGCCGATTGGCTGCACGGCAAAACCAAGACCACTTTCCGCATTTCCATCAAGTCTCGCATCGCCCCCTTCGCCATGCCGCTGATCGGCAGGCTGGCGGCGGACGACGAGGACGGCGAGACCTTGCGCTGCGCATTGATCCCCTGGCGTCGTGCCGAGCGTCCGGCCATCGCCGTCTATCGCGGCGACGTTTCCACCTGCCGGATTGATGGTCCCTGGCAGGTGGCAGACGATGAATGGCTGCCCTTGGGCGGATTGGTTCTCAGCCCCGGCATCACCTGGCACCTGACACCCTTTGAAGCGCAAGCCCTGCACACGCACATACAGAACGTCACTGAGGAGGCCATCGTCGCCTGGGTCAACGAGCATGGCCCCTTCCCGCGCCGTCACGTTCCAGCCGAGATCGACCGAGAGCAAGCAGACCCCGAAGCCAAGGCGATGATTGCCGCGTGGGTTGCCGAGCGCCGCCAGGCGCCCGTTGCCGCGAACCACACCCAGGAAGGGGCAAGCCATGCTTGAAACCTCCCGCCATCAGGCAATGTCATTTGGCCATGATGCTACGCATCAGGCCAGCAAGAAGGATACACACCTCACGCACGGGTGCATGGCGCAATTCCGCCGGTTTTCGCGAGTGCGGCAAGAGTGCGCGCACGGCGGCGTCATCAAGAACCGCGCGATTGCGCCATTTTCCGGGAGTGCGCGGCGCACTCTCGGGGAGGCAGCTTCGTGAGGCCGGTCCAGCACACCGTCCGCCTGTCCGTTGCGCTCGACAAGGCGTTGAACACGCTGGCCCAGCGCCACAGCGTCAGCGTTTACGCCATGCTTCAACGTAGTGTGAGGGCCGGGATCGCCGCGCAGGAGAATCCGCCAGCGCGCGACACCGGCAACCAGGAAATGCTCGCCGAACTGGCATCGATCAGCGTGGCGCTGGTCGATGCCGAGCGGATGCTGGACCGCATCCTGTTCACCGCCTGCGCGGCCTACTGCTACGCCCGCAGCGCCGCGACCGGCGCGCGCAAATCCGATGAGGTCATCACCGCCGAAATCAACGCGGCCTATGATCGTCAGCGGCGGCTATCGCGGGGTGAGCAGGCATGACCGAGCACCATGACCGGCGCGCCCACGCCGATGCCGTGCGGCGGCAAAACCGGATCAATCAGGCGGCGCGGTGGCGACGCCAGGCCGGGGCCATGTTGGCGTCCATCGCGCTTGGCGCGATTGTCGTGCCGAGCCTGATGCTTGGCGATGAGGCCAAGCATGAGGCGGCGATCTATCGCATGGCCCAGGTCAAGGCGTGGTTCGCACAAGGGGCCGTCAGCGATCCTACCCTGACTATCGACGGCAGCATCGTCCCCACCAGCGTCATCGTCGAGCGGGACGATTATCGCGATTCCGCTACGACTATGCTTGCCGAAGCCATTGGCGGGGCCTTCGTGGGGCTGGCCGGGTGGATCGCGCTGGTCATGTTCATGCGCGAGACCACCGACCGGCGGCGCGAACGCGCCCTGCAAGATCGCATCATTGCCGGAACGATGGTCACATCCGAAGCCCAGCTTGCCCACATGACCAATGCGACCGGCCCCACATTGCATATCGGCAGCGTGGCTATGCCCGCCAATCTGGAAACTCGGCACATGGCGATGATCGGCACGACCGGCAGTGGCAAGACCACGGCTTTGCGCCAATTGCTGGACTGCATAGAGGCGCGCGGCGAACCGGCCTTGGTCT
>CAIKKO010000064.1 GCA_903828025.1 uncultured Sphingomonadales bacterium | reverse complement strand
TTGATGACGGCGAGGCGCTCGGGCGCGAAGGCCGCGGTGAGCAATTGGGTGATTTCTTGGGCAAGGGGTCCGGTCATGCCTTCCATCTTAGCTGAAGATTGCCCATGTGGAAGGCTCATGAGACATGACCGCTTCCACGGCCGCATCCCGAACACCGGGCGGCAATGTGCTGCCCCGGGTTGCAGCGAACCGGGCGAGTTCCGCGCGCCGGGCGCGCGCGCGCCCGGCGCAGACGGACCGGGCGACTATCGCTGGATGTGCCTCGAACACGTGCGCCAGTTCAACGCGGGCTACGATTTCTTCAAGGGCATGACGCCGGAGGAAATCATGGCCGCGCAATCCCCCCTCGCAGGTTGGGCCACCGAAACCCGCGCGTTCCGTCCGGACGGCGGGATCGATCAGGCCCCGCGCTGGAACGATTTCGATGATCCGCTCGATGCCATCGCCCGCCGCGTGCGCATGCGCCGCGCCGATGCGCTCCACCGACAGGACGCGGCGCGGCGCGGTATCGGCCCGGAAGAACGCCGCGCCTACGAAGTCATGGGCCTCGATTTCGATGCCGACCGCAAGGCGCTGCGCGCGCGCTATTCGCAGCTCGTGCGCCGCTATCACCCCGATCGCAACGGCGGTGACCGCAGCCACGAAGGCCAGTTGCAGGCGGTGGTAGAAGCCTACAACCTGCTGCGGGGAACGGCAACTTTCACCTGACCCGGCACCTTATTTGCCTTATGCTGCGGCGCTGGGTCAGGAGGATGCCGGGCAGGCGCTGGTGTGGCCCCATACCTCGCCCGCAGTATCCTTGAGCGTGTCAGCTTCGCGCTCGGTCAGTCCGCTCAGGAAGGCATAGCCGGTCTGGGCTTCGATCGTCCGGATCGGCTGCACGTATTTGGCCATGTCGTCGATTTTTGCGCCGATAAAGACGTTGTTCAAAACCAGGCCGAAGCCGCGCCGCGAGTTGGGATCATAGATGATCTTGAAGAACCGCGCCGGGACATGGACCCGACCATTGCCGATGGGCTTCAATTCGTCCGAGCCAAAAATCGGCCCGGTGATCACGAACAGATCCTTGTGCCCGCCGCACAGCACCCAGTTGCGGATGCGGTCTTCCAGAAAGCGCCACGCGCCCTGATTGAACCCGACCCCGACTTGCGGCGCCATGTTGGACAGGAAGAAGGTCTCGTCCATGGTCTGCTGGTTTACAGAGGCGTCCGCGGCCGGGGCTTGATGCCCGCGGTCGTAGGGAGCGCCCTTGTAGTCGGCCAACGTGGACCCTTTGCCCGCCAGCAGGCTATCTTCGCGGAAGTTGTCCTTGCGTTTGGCCGGGCCGGACACCGCCTGCGGTGATAAGCGCTCGATCACCCAGTCGGGAACGCGGGTGACGGGATTGAACGCCAGCATATAGCCATTCCGGCAGAGCACGATGCGGCCGGGATCGGGGTGCCACTGCGACTGCGGCGGCGCGGCATCGGCAAAGTGCTTGGTGCACTCGGGGCTTGCCGAATCGGCGGGAAGCGGCTCGTCCACGGCCACGGCGGGATATTTGAGCGTGGCGGAAAATCCCGGAGGCGTCGGTGCTGGTGTCGTCGGGTGAACGAAGCCCAGCCCGGCGATCGCCAGTGGCGCCAAAGCTCCGGCGGGAAGGCTCACATTGCGGATGACCCCCATGACGGGCTAACCTCCCTGCTTGTTCTGATCCTGCGCGTTGCCATCGTCTTGGCTGCCATCAGCGCCGCCTGCGTTGCCCACCGCACCGCCACCACCTGCGCCGCCGTTGCCCGGGGTCTGGGCACCACCTGTCGTCCCCCGATTGGGACTGAATTCGCTGATCCCCTTCGATGCGCCATAGGTTGCACTGCTGATACCGAGCAGCATCAGCACATGTTCGGGGATATCCAGCAGCGCGCCCTTCTCAAAAGACAGCGCTAGGTAAAGACCGGCGATTACAAAAGTGAAGATCAGAAACTGAAACCGGGACAGGCTTGCTTTGTGGCTAGCCTTGCCGGTCGCGTCGGGGCCGCCGGGCTCTGACAAGAGATACCGCAAGTCGATCCGTCCATCTATCATGGCCCAGACAACCGCCGATCCCGCACCACAGATGAGGACGAGGACCGAGATTGCCACCGCAGCCGAAACCGCGTTCCAGAAGTCGCCAGGCTTGACTCCACCTGTTGCTACGGCGACCACGGCGGCGATCATCGCCAGCAAACAAACCGCCCAAACACCGAGTGCCATGTAGCGGATTTGGCTGGAGGGTGCGGCTTTTGGATCATTTCCTGGCATTGGAAGTTCCTTCCCTCAGGTTGCTGCCGAATCTGCGGCCTGTCTCAGTTAATCTTGACGCGATTATCCCTCAACCAATCCGGCACGCCTCGCGATAGTTGCGCGCGATTGAGCGACGGCAGACGCACCAATCAAGATGCCGTGGCTTCCCAAGCTCAAAAATAGTAACTCTAGGGGAAGGTCGGGAAATTGAATATTAAGATAATAAAATCCAATTATTCCATAATATATTAAATATAGACATAATGCAATTGTGCATAGCAAGCTTTGGATGCGGCCAACATTGATGCTTGATTTTGATTTTGTTGAAAGCAATCCGGCAATATAAATTTTCTTCCTAGCGAGGCCTACAACAATAACACCAGAAATGATTGCAAACCATATCAGGCAAAAAATCGCGACAATGCCAGCCAGAAATGTCATCGCCGTCACAGCCATTCACAACTTGAGAAGTCCATGAGTAGCATGCGTAGAATTGCCTAGCCAAGAATTTTTTTCGTCAAATGGTGATGGTGGCGAAAGAATTTGTGAAGAAATTTCAACGCTTCACGGGTGCGTGGTGCCAAATTGGTGGCAATTGCCCAGGTGGTGCCGCACCTGCCCGAAGAATCGAAAATAAGCGCGCGCGCCACTGGACAGTGCCGCTCGTCGGGGCAAATCTGTGCGTTTGGTGCAGAGGAGCAGAGCGCATGACCATGGATGACCGGAAGCTGGGCATGGACCGGGCGATCTCGCGGCGCGATTTCGTCAGCGGGGTGGCGGTAGGCACTGGTGCGCTGGCGGCCGGAATGCCCGGCCTCACCATGGCGGCGACGCCCCGCTTGCCATCTGCCATGGCCGCGCAGAACGATGCCAGCCCTTATCCGCCCACGCGCACCGGCCTGCGCGGCTCCCACGCTGGCGCGTTCGAGGCGGCGCATGCCTTGCGTGATGGCACGCTCAAACTGGCGGATGCCACAGACAGCGGCGAGACTTATGACCTCGTGATCGTTGGCGGCGGGCTTTCCGGCCTCTCTGCCGCGCACTTCTTCCACAAGCGTGTCGGGCCGGGGGCTAAGGTACTGGTGCTCGACAACCACGACGATTTCGGCGGCCATGCCAAGCGCAACGAATTCACCGTCAATGGCCGCAAACTGCTGTGCAACGGCGGCACGCTCAATATCGAGAGCCCTTCGCGCTACGACCAGTGGTCGCGCTCATTGCTCGATGATCTTGGCGTCGATCTGGCGCGGTATGAGCGCGACAACACGGCGAACGCCGGGCTCTACAAGTCGCTCGGCATGGGCCACGGCATGGTGTTCGACGCTGAAACCTTCGGCGGCAAGGACGTGGTGCTGGCGCTGGGCGGCGGCTGGCGCGGCGGCAAGATCGAGCCGGAGACGCTCGCCAAGGCCCCGCTGACCGCCAAGGCCCGCGCCGATCTCGCCCGCCTGTTTGCCGAGCCGCAGCCCGATTATCTCCCGGGCCTCGATCCGTCCGCCAAGAAGGACTGGCTCGCGCGCCATTCCTATAAGCAGTTCCTGATCGAGAAAGTCGGCGTGGACCCGCAAGTCTACTGGCTGTTTCAGGACATCGGCAAGGCGAGCTTCTGCGTCGGCGGCGATGCCGTGCCCGCGCTGTTCGGCTGGGTGCAGGGCTACCCCGGTTTCTCCGGCATGGCGCTGGGCGATATTCCCGCAGACCTCTTTGCCGACTTGCCCGGCGGGCAGCATGGCCGTCAGCGTGAGGGCGACAAGTCGATCCACTTCCCCGATGGCAACGCCACGCTGGCGCGCCTGCTCGTCTCGAAGCTGGTGCCCGAGGCAACGGCGGGCCGCACGCAGGAAGACATGGGCACCGCGATGATCGACTATGCGGCGCTCGACCGGCCCGGCACGCCCACGCGCATCCGGCTCTCCAGCGTGGTTCTCAATGTTGCGCATAGCGGCGATCCGGCGAGCGCTGGTGATGTCGCGGTCCACTACGCCAAGGATGGCAAGCTGGTGGAAGTGCGCGGGAAGGCGGTCATCATGGCCTGCTGGAACATGATGATCCCGTATGTGATGCCCGAACTGCCGCAGCTGCAGAAGGATGCGCTGGCCTATGGGGTGAAGGGCCCGATGGTCTATACCAGCGTCGCCGTGACCAACTGGCGGCCGTTCGTGAAGCTGGGTGCGGCCAATTTCCATTGCCCGACGATGTATCATCAGGAAGTCGGTCTCACCGAAGCGGTCAGCCTCGGCGATCTCAAGCACCCGCAGACGCCGGACGAGCCGGTCGTGCTCCACCTCGTCAAATACATGAACAAGCCCGGCCTGCCGCGCCGCGATCAGCACCGGGTGGGCCGCGCGGAACTGCTTGAAATCTCTTTCCCCGAATTCGAACGTGAAACCCGCCGCCAACTGCAGCGCATGCTGGGCGGGGCAGGGTTCGACGCCGCGCGCGATATCGCCGCGATCACCATGAACCGCTGGCCGCACGGGTATTCCTATACCTACAACTCGATCTACGATCCGGTGGAATGGGTCTACTCCGAGTGCCCGGAGCGCCCTTGCGTGATCGGCCGCCAGCCCTTCGGTCTCGTCAGCATCGCCAACAGCGACGCCGCCGCCAGCCCGCACACCGACGCCGCGATCAAGGAAGCCCACCGTGCGGTGCAGGAAGTGATCGAGCGGCGGACGTATCCGTTCGTGCCGCGCCGGACGGGGTGAGGGGGGCTTAGCCCGCCGGAACCGCGTCCAGATCCGGCTCGACCCAGCCGCGCCGTGCGTCCACGCTGAACAGGCGTTCGCGCGAGTAAAAGCATAGCGGCCACTGGCGGTCGCCGATCTCGCTCGCGAGCAGCGCGTTGACCGCAGCGACCAGCGCCGTGCCAGCGGGCAGCGTCGCGGCATAAGCGCGCACGCCGCGAATATACAGCTGCGTCAGCGTCTCGTGATAACCCGCGCTATCGGTGTTCTCGCCGCCCACCGCCACGTTGTAACGGCGGATCGTGTCCGGCAACTGGCTCTCGGGCACGAAATCGGGCCGTTCACGCACCAGCCAGAGGCAAGCGGCGAGGTGGGCTTCGTGCGTCCACTCGGCCTTGGGCAGCGTGCGTGCGAGCAGGCCCTCGCCCACATGGCGCACGGCGGCGTCATCGACAAAGGGGCGGATGGGATGCGGGGTCATGGGCAGGTCTTTCGCACAAAAGAAAAGAGGCCTCGCACAGGGCGAGGCCTCCTTCCAGCGGGATCGTATCCCGTAAGGCAGGCGCGATCAGGCGGCGACGGAGGCCGCAACCGGTGCTGCCGCCCGCACGCTCTCGTCCACATGGTCGGCGAACTGCGCGAAGTTGTCGATGAACTTGCGGACCAGTTCCTGCGCTGTGCGGTCATAGGCTTCGCCGTCGGCCCAGGCACCGCGCGGATCGAGCAACTTGCTATCGACACCCGGCACTGCCACCGGCACTTCGAAGCCGAAGTTCGGATCAATGCTGAATTCGGCGCTGTTGAGGCTGCCGTCGAGCGCGGCGTTGAGCAGCGCGCGCGTCGCCTTGATCGGCATGCGCTTGATCCCCGGGGTGGTGGCGAGCCCGCCCGACCAGCCGGTGTTGACCAGCCAGCACTTCACCCCGCCCTTGGCGATCCGGTCTTTGAGCAGGTTGCCATAGATCGAGGGGTGGCGCGGCATGAACGGCGCGCCGAAGCAGGTGGAGAAGGTCGCTTCCGGCTCGGTCACGCCGATTTCGGTGCCCGCGACGCGCGCCGTATAGCCCGAGAGGAAGTGATACATCGCCTGATCCGGGGTCAACCGCGCGATCGGCGGCAGCACGCCATAGGCGTCCGCAGTCAGGAAGATGATGTTCGAAGGCACCGGGCCGAGGTTCTGCTCGCTCGTGTTCGGGATGAACTCGATCGGGTAAGAACCGCGGCTGTTTTCCGCGAGCGAAGCATCGTCGAGGTCGATCGTGCGGGTTTCGGGGTCGATCACCACGTTTTCGAGGATCGTGCCGAAGCGCTTGGTCGTCGCGAAGATTTCAGGCTCGGCCTCGGCCGAAAGGCGGATCATCTTGGCATAGCAGCCGCCTTCAAAATTGAAGACCGCCGTGTCCGACCAGCCATGCTCGTCATCGCCGATCAGCGTGCGGCTGGCATCGGCCGAAAGCGTCGTCTTGCCCGTGCCGGAAAGCCCGAAGAACACTGCCGTGGTGCCGTCTGCGCCGATATTGGCGGAGCAGTGCATCGGCATCACGCCCTTCACCGGCAGCAGATAGTTTAGAATGCCGAAGACCGACTTCTTCATCTCGCCGGCATAAGCGGTGCCGCCGATCAGGATCAGCTTCTCGGTGAAGTTGACCGCGACAATCGTCTCGCTGCGGCAACCATGGCGGGCCGGATCGGCGCGGAAGCTGGGCAGATCAATGATCGTGTATTCCGGGGTGAAGCTGGCCTGCTCTTCGGCCGTCGGGCGCACCAGCAGCGTGCGGACGAACAGCGAGTGCCAGGCAAATTCGGTGATCACGCGCACGTTGACGCGGTGATCGGCCTGCGAACCGCCGAACAGATCAGCGACATAGGCCTTGTCCTTGGCGCCCAGCGCGGCGAGGAAATCTGCCTTGAGCGCGGCGAACTGCTCCGGGGTCATCGCGACGTTGGTCTTGCCCCACCACACGGAGTTTTCGGTTGTTGCGTCGCGCACGAAGAACTTGTCCTTGGCGCTGCGCCCGGTGTGCTTGCCGGTTTCAACGACCAGCGGACCATCGGCCGAAAGCACGCCCTCGCCATTGCGGATGGCATGTTCCACCAGCGGCGCGGTGCCGAGATTGGCAAAGAGCTCGGCCGGCTGCGGAAAGCCCTGCTGCGCCAACGTCACGTTCAATGCGGTCTCAGACACTGGAAGTCTCCCGTTGCGTGCTCCGGTCTGCAGGACCGTTCATGGGCCTCGCCTGCAACGCCGTCGCGCGATGAAATTACACCCTGAATGCGTAAGGCTGAATACGAATGCACGGATTCGGGCTTGCGCATAGTGAAAGCGCCATGCTGCGTCAAACGCGGCGCGACAATGAAGTTTTTTGCGCAGCAAGTTGCACCCAGTACAACTGCCATGGAAACCCCGCAGCGGTTGCCAGCCCCGCACCGAGCAGGTAATCCGGGCGGAGCAGAAATTGCATCGGCCGGGGGTCAGCCTCGTGTCGGAATGACCGGAAACCGCCCTGTCCGAAGACCCGACTTCCCCGGCCCCGCATGCTGTGTCGCCGCTGGCCCAGCATCAGGCCCAGCATCAGGCCCAGCCGCCGCCAGTGCCGCTGCGTGCGCCGGTGCGGCAGCTGGGTGATCCGCGCGTGATTGCGCTGGTGGATGACGACCGCAATATCCTCACCACCGTCGGCATCGCGCTCCAGGCTGAGGGTTTCGCCACGCGGCTCTATTACGATGGGGCCGCCGCGCTGAAGGCGTTGCTCGAAAATCCGCCCGATCTGGCCGTGTGCGATATCAAGATGCCGCGCATGGACGGGCACGAACTGCTGAGCCGCTTGCGCGAAAAGAGCCAGTTGCCGGTCATTTTCCTCACCAGCAAGGACGACGAAGCGGACGAAGCGCTGGGCCTTGCGATGGGCGCGGACGACTACATCGCCAAGCCGTTCAGCCAGCGCCTGCTCATCGCCCGCATCCGCGCCATTCTCCGGCGGAGCGAGATCGCGCGCCACGATGCCGCTGCGGAAGGCGAGAGCGAGGACGCGCAGCCCCATCTCCAGCCTTTGCCCGAACCGATCCGCCGCGGCCGGTTGACGATGGACCCGGCCCGCCACACCGTCACTTGGCAGGGCGATGCGGTTTCGCTCACGGTCACCGAATTCCTGATCCTGGAAGCGCTGGCGCTGCGCCCCGGCGTGGTCAAGACGCGCAATCAGCTGATGGATGCGGCCTATCACGACGATGTTTTCGTCGATGACCGCACGATCGACAGCCACATCAAGCGGCTGCGGCGCAAGTTCCGCGCGGTCGACCGCGAATTTGCCGCTATCGAAACGCTCTATGGGGCCGGATACAGTTTCGCCGACAGCTGATCCTGTGGCCGACGCGGCAAGCCGTCGGCGCGCCTTGCCGCGTCGGCGGCACTGGCGCGTGCGCGGGGTTTCGCTCACGACGCGCATCCTCGCGGTCAATGTAATCGCACTGGCGCTGCTCGCAGGGAGTTTTTTCTACCTCGACAGCTACCGCAAGCAGCTCCTCGCCGAACGCTTCAGGCTCGCGCGAGCCGAGGCCGAGATCGCCGCCATCGCGCTGACCGAAGCGCGTCCTGCGCAGCGCAGTGCCGTGCTGGCCGAAATCGGCACCGCACAGCGCCTGCGCCTGACGCTTTATGATGCCGACGGCGGCCTTGTCGCGGACAGCTTCCGCCTCGCACCTGCGCCTTTCACGTTTGCCGATCCGGCAAAGGAGGCGTGGTATCAGACCGCCGCGCGCGCGCTGGATCGCGGGGTCGATCTGATCGTGGGGGCGCCCGCAATCGAGCGCTACAAGGAGCCGCCCCAGCCCGGCGCGGGCAACTGGCCCGAAATCGCCCGCGCGCGCACCGCGCATGCGACCCAGGTCTATCTGCGCTATGCCCCCGACCGCACCCCCGTGATCACCGCCGCGACCCCGGTGGGCGACAAAGGGGAGATGCTGCTGGCGCTGCGCAATGCCACCGATGTCACGCAATCGGTGCGTGATGCGCGCCAGTCGCTTGGCGTGATTATCGGTCTGGCGCTGATGCTCTCGATCCAGCTTTCGCTGTTTCTGGCGCGAACCATTGTCCAGCCGCTGCGTGCTTTGGTGCGCGCGGCGGTGCGCGTGCGGCTGGGGCGTGACCGCGCGGTGGTTGTACCCCGCCTGCCCGAGCGCGGCGACGAGATCGGCCTGCTTGCCCGCGCCTTTTCCGATATGACCACCGCGCTGCGCCAGCGCATCGACGCAGTCGAAAGCTTTGCCGCCGATGTCGCGCACGAGCTCAAGAATCCTTTGGCTTCGCTGTCGAGCGCGCTCGAAACCATGGAGAAAATCGAGGACCCGGCGCTGCGCAGCCAGCTTGCCGCCATCGCCGCGCACGATGTCCAGCGCATCGACCGGCTGATCACCGAAATTGCCTACGCCAGCCGGATCGATGCCGAACTCAGCCGCAGTACGTTCGCCACGCTCGATCTGGCCGCATTGGCGCGCGATGTCGTGGGCGCGCGCGCGGCCCGGCCTGACCGAGACGCCTGCCCGGTGCATTTCACGCGCGACGAGGGTGCTGCGCTGGTGCGCGGCGACGCGCTGCAACTTGAGCGGGTGCTGGAAAACCTCCTCGACAACGCCGTCTCGTTCTCGCCGCCCGGAGGCACCGTCGAAGTCGCGGTCTGGGCGGGCGACGGCCGGGTTTTCCTTGCGGTGCGCGATGACGGACCGGGGATTCCGCCGGCCGAGCGCGAGAAAGTGTTCGAGCGCTTCCATTCGGTGCGCCCGCCGGCCGAAGCGTTTGGCGCACACAGCGGGCTGGGGCTCGCCATCGCGCGCACGATTGCCGAGGCCCACGACGGAGCACTGGCCATCAGCGACCGGGATGATGGCAAGCCCGGCGCACAACTCCTGCTCGAACTGCCGATGGCGGGTGAGGAAGAGGAAGAGGAATGACCGCGCCGCTGGGCATCCTGCGCTATCAGGCAACTTGCGTCTGGCTGGATGGGCGGGGTGTGCTGATCGAAGGCCCGCCCGGCTCGGGCAAATCCAGCCTGGCCTTGGCGCTGATCGACCGGGGCGCAGTGCTGGTCGGCGATGATGGCGTCGCGCTTGAACGCCTTGGCGACCGGTTGTTCGCCAGCCCCGTGCCCGCCACGAGCGGCCTTCTCGAAGTGCGCAACATCGGGATCATCCCGGTTGCGCCGGTCATGCTGGCTGTGCCGGTCGCGCTGGTCTTGATGCTGGACCGCGAGGCACCGCGCTTCATCGCTGAGGCCGAGACCACGACCCGCCACGGCACCGCGCTCCCCCTGGTCCGGCTCTGGCCCGATAGCCCCGTGCTTGCCCTGCGCGCCGAACTTGCGCTGCGACACCATGGCCTGCCTGTCGAGCCAGACTGTTCCTCATCGAAGCACTGTTCCTGATCGAAACACTGGCGGGGTCTTGCCGCCCCACCTGCACCCCAACACTCTTCCCTTCGCGCGGTGTTCGGCGCAAACGGTTCCCATGCCGCCCGAATCGGACGTTCTGCCGCAGCGCATTCTTCTCGTCACCGGTGTGCTCGGTGCGGGCAAGACGACTGCGCTGCGCACGCTGGAGGACATGGGCTGGGAAGCGATCGACAATTTTCCGATCCGCCTGCTCGATCGCCTGCTCGAAACCGAACCCGGCTCGGCCCAGCTCGATGCCGGCTCGCCGCTCGCCATCGGCTTTGATACGCGCACGCGCGGCTTCGATCCCATCCGCACGATCGAGCGGGTGAAGCGCCTGACCGCGCGCGGCGATCTCGCGGTCACCACGCTGTTCCTCGATTGTGGTGGTTCCGAGCTGGAGCGCCGTTACAACGAGACTCGCCGCCGCCATCCGATGAGCGAGGACAAGCCCGCCGCCACCGGCATCGCCGCCGAGCGCGAACTCCTCGAGCCGCTGCGGCGCTGGGCCGATGTGGTCATGTCCACCACCGATTTCACCACGAATGACCTGCAGCAAGCGATTCGCGAGCAGTTCGGGGCCATCACGCCGCAGCGCACCACGGTGACGATCAGCAGCTTCGGGTTCTCACGCGGCACCCCGCCACTGGCCGATCTGGTGTTCGACATGCGCTTCCTCGCCAATCCGCACTGGGATGATGCCTTGCGCCCGCTTTCGGGGCAGGACGCCCCGGTGGGTGAATATATCCTTCAGGATCCAGCATTTAGCGAGGTTTTTGCGCGGATTCGCGATCTGCTTTTGCTGCTGCTTCCGCGCTTTCAGGCGCAAGGCAAGGCCTATGTAAACATCGCCTTCGGCTGCACCGGCGGGCGGCATCGTTCGGTGTTCATGGCCGAGCAAATCGCTTGTGCCTTGCGCGATGCAGGATTTTCTCCCACATTGCTGCATCGCAACTTGGGCTCGCGCGCTGCCGACATGGTCGAAGGCGCGCAAACGTGAAAATATAACAGATGTTGCCCAAAAAACGCTGGGGGAATGGACATGCTCTGGAAGACGGCGGTTCGGGTTGGGCAGGGCGCCGCAAGCGCCGCGCGTCGGCCGGGCTGCAGTCACGCATGATCGCGGCTTCCTGCCGGAAAGTCCTTCGGAGCAAATCCCCCAGATGATCGGTCTCATCCTCGTAACCCACGGCGCTCTGGCCGACGAATTCATTCATGCGATGGAGCATGTCGTTGGCCGCCAGCCCGATATCGTGGCGGTGTGCATCGGCCCCAATGACGACATGGAACGTCGCCGCAAGGAAATCGCCGAAGCGATCCGCCGCGTCGATAGCGGCTCGGGCGTGATCGTGCTCACTGATCTGTTCGGTGGCACCCCTTCGAACCTTGCGATCTCGCTGATGGAGGCGGGCCGGGTCGAAGTGATCGCGGGGATCAACTTGCCCATGCTGATCCGCCTCGCCAAGGCGCGCAGCTGCATGGGCGTGCGCGAAGCCACGGCCGCCGCGCGTGATGCCGGGCGCAACTACATCACCATCGCTTCCGAATTTCTGGGGCAGGACGCCTGATCCATGACTGATGACGCCGCAACACATCCTGCCCCTGCTTCCGGTGATGTGATGACAGCGCGCGAAACGGTTCTGATCATCAACCAGCGCGGGCTCCACGCGCGCGCCAGTGCCAAGTTCGTCAACGCCGTGGCCAAGTTGCCCGAGGGCGCGGAAGTGCGCGTGATCAAGGATGGGAGCGAGGCCAATGGTGGCTCGATCCTCGGGCTGATGATGCTCGGCGCGGCCAAGGGCGACAGCGTCGATATCGTGGTCAGCGGCCCCGATGCAGAGGCGGTGCTGATGAAGATCGCCGGCCTCGTCAAGGACGGCTTTGGCGAAGACTGAGCATCGGGCATGAGCCGCCGCAGCATCACCGGGTTTTCCAACCCGACGGTCAAGGCCGTCCGGGCGCTCCGCGAAAAGAAGCACCGCAAGCGCGAGGGCCGCTTCCTCGCCGAGGGCTTGCGCCTCCTCACCGATGCGCGCGAATCCGGCCGTATCCCGGAATTGCTGCTGATGGCCGAGGGGCGCGAGGGGCATCCCCTGCTCGCCGCGCTGGAAGCTGCGGTTTCGGCGGCGGGCGGTGAGGTGATCGAGCTGCCCGAGGACTTGCTCGCCAAGATCACCGGCAAGGACAACCCGCAGGCGGTCGCGGGGGTCTTTGCCGAATGGGATGCCGGGCTGGAGGCGCTGGACCGCGAGGCAGGCAAGTTATGGCTGGTGGCGCAGGCCATGCGCGATCCCGGCAATCTGGGGACGATGCTGCGCACCGCCGATGCCGTGGGCGCGGGCGGGGTGATCCTGCTCGACGATTGCGCCGATCCGTTTTCGGTGGAGGCCGTGCGCGCGAGCATGGGCGCGGTGTTCACGGTGCCCTTGGCGCAGGCGCGCTGGGAAGATTTCCTCCCATGGCTGCGCGCGGGGCCGGGCCAACTGATCGCAGCCAGCTTGCGCGAGGCGGTCCCTTACCGCGGCGCGCCTTACGCTGCGCCCTGCTTTGTCATGGTCGGCAACGAATCACGCGGGCTGCCCGAAGACTACGAAATGGCCTGCGATTTGCGCGTGACGATGCCCATGAAAGGCCGCGCAGACAGCTTGAACGCGGCGGTGGCAGCGGCGGTGTTGGCCTATGAGGTGCTGGCAAGCGTGGGCGGATAATTACTCGACTGCCTGTTCGCCGTCCTCTGGCTCGACCAGCGCGAGCAATGGGGTTTCATCAGCATGGCGTGGGACTAGATCGACTAGCGGCACATCGTCGATCTCGCTGCTTATCTCGACCCCCTTGTCGCGCAGTCGTCGAGCTGCAGACTGCACGTTGCGCTCAAAACT
Organism: uncultured Sphingomonadales bacterium; assembly: GCA_903828025.1. Classification (GTDB taxonomy): domain Bacteria; phylum Pseudomonadota; class Alphaproteobacteria; order Sphingomonadales; family Sphingomonadaceae; genus Novosphingobium. Next base: position 3,136 of record CAIKKO010000064.1, on the reverse strand, counting down.
GCCGACGAACTTGTTGTAGTTGCTTACCGCCGACTGGAGCCCACCCCCGACTCGCTTCAAGTGCTCTGCGGCAACCCGAATCCGATCATAGATTTCCGTGCCCATCTTGCCGATTTCGCGCGCTTCGCGGGCCAGGCCGTCCTGCCGCCAGACTTGCGCGATCGTGCGTGCGATGGCGACGAGGTTGGTGGGGGAAGCGAGCAGCACGCGGCGCTCGAAGGCATAGTCCCACAGCCCCGGATCGCGTTCCAGCGCGGCGGCGATGAAGTGTTCGCCGGGCACGAACATCAGCACGTAGTCTGGCGCTTCGTCGAACTGGCTCTGGTAGCTCTTCGCGCCCAGAGTCGAGATGTGGTTGCGCATGGACTGCACATGCGCCGTCAAGGCAATAGCCCGCGCGTCGTCATCGGTCGCTTCGAAGGCGTCCTGATAGGCGTTGAGCGAGACTTTGGCGTCGATCACCAACAGCTTGTTGCCCGGCACTTTGACGATGGCATCGGGGCGCAGCCGCCCGTCCTCGGTGTCGACCGAATGCTCGGTGACGAAATCGGTGTGTTCGGCGAGGCCGCATTGCTCAAGTACGTTCCGCAGTTGCAGTTCGCCCCACCGACCGCGCGTCTTGGGGCCGTTGCGCAGCGAATTGCCCAGCTGGAGCGCGGCAGTGCGGACGGCTTCCTGCCCCTGCCGCATCGATTCGATCAGGCCGGTCAGCTGGCCGAACCCGTCGACGCGCTTGGCCTCCAGTTCCTGAACCTGTTGCTCATACTTCTCCAGCCGTGCGCCGACCGGTTCGAGCACCGCTTTCAGACGTGCCTCGCTCGTCTTCTCGCTCTCATCAAACCGCGCGCCTGCACGCGTCAGGAAGGCCTCTTGCGCCTTTTCGAGCACTTTGCTCCCGGCGTTCTCGAACTCCTTGCGCAGCATCTCCTGCGCTTCGATCAGCAGGCGCTTCTGTTCGGCAAAGTTCTGCGCATCGGCCTTCAACCCGGCCAGTTCTTCGCGCAAATTGTCTCGGTCGTTCCGCACTGTTGCCAGTTCAGAACGCATCCGTTCAGCCTCGCTCGCGCGCTCATGCGCAGCGGCGAACTGCGCGGCCAGCGTGTCACGCTCCTCGCGGACTGCGCCGACTTCTGCGGCCAGCGCATCGTGCTGGTCCGCCTTCACGCTCGCGGCGGCCAGTTCGGTAATTGCGCGGCGGAACTTTTCGTCAAGCTCGCGCGCCTCGCCATCACGCGCGGCAAACCGCGCCTTCCATTCGGCGATGGGACGCGCGCCCAGCACCCACCCGGCGGCGAGGCCAGCCAGCAGCGACAACATTCCAACCACAAGTTCAGTCATTTCAACATCCCTCAATCATCCACATGTGCCGGTGGGCGGTTAGCCCACCGGCCGCTGTGTCTGGTTGACTTTAAAAAAGCCTTTGAAGGTCGAGCAGCGCTTCTTCTTCACTTGCGAAACCAAATGGCGAGCAAGCAAAGATATAACCGGTTGCTGTTATCAGCATCCAGTGCACACCGTCGTTCAGCCAGCACAGCGAATAGAGCCGATGAGACACGGCTTTTCTCCTCTGTGTGACAGGCCAAACTGCTATCGTGGTGACTTGCTGCCAGTTATCGCTCGTCGCGCGCGGCTCTTGCGAGGGCAACGGTCAGATTGAAAAGACTAATTTGCAGCCAAGGAACGACGAATCGCTGTTCGACGCTAACTGCCCGAATTTACGTTAGCGCGGCATGCAGCATATCCGAACGGAAGGGGAACGCAAGCAACAACGAGCGGTTTCCCACAAGCAGTCGGCGCGCATGCTCACGCCGCCCGGCGCAGCTTTTCCAGTTTCTTGAGCACCATCGTGCGCTTGAGGCGCGAGAGGTGGTCGATGAACAGGATGCCTTCGAGGTGGTCCATTTCGTGCTGCAGGCAGGTGGCCAAGAGGCCGTCCATGTCTTCCTCATGCGTCTGGCCATCAAGATCCTGCCAGCGCGCGCGGATGCGGGCGGGGCGGACGACTTCGGCGTACATTTCGGGCACCGAGAGGCAGCCTTCGTTGTAGATCGTGCGTTCCTCGGAGGGCTCGAGCAGCTCCGGGTTGATGAACACCTGGGGTTCGCGCTTGGTCGGCTGATGGTGGTGGTGGTGGCCGTCGTGCGCGCAAGGTACCGGCTCGGCGTCCGGATCGTCCGGCTGCAAGTCGATGACCAGCACGCGCAGCGGCACGCCGACTTGCACGGCGGCGAGGCCGATGCCGGGCGCATCGTACATCGTCTCGAACATGTCGGCGACGAGGGTGCGCAGGTCGTCGTCAAACTGCGTGACGGGGGCGGAGATCTGCTTGAGGCGCGGATCGGGGACTTCGAGGATTTCGCGGATAGCCATCTGGGTCAGATAATCGCGCGAGCGCCGACTCGCAAGGTGCCGATGTTGTGGTTGGTGCAGGCCCACCCCCGCACCCTCCCGAGAGCGGGAGGCGGGTACTTCGTGTTACCCTACCGGTCTTCTGGCCCGCAGCGCCTGCGCCAGCGTGCCTTCGTCGAGATAATCCAGCTCGCCGCCCACCGGCAGGCCGTGGGCCAGCTGGGTTACGCGCAGCGGCAGGTGCTCGATCCGTTCGGCGATATAGTGCGCGGTGGTCTGGCCCTCGAGCGTGGCGTTCATTGCGAGCACGACCTCGTCGATTCCGCCCGCCTCTGCGCGCAGGAGCAGCTTACCGATGGTGAGGTCTTCGGGGCCAATGCCCTCCAGCGCCGAAAGCCGCCCGCCAAGCACATGATAGCGCCCGGTAAACAGCCGCGCGCGGTCGAGCGCCCAGAGGTCGGCCACGTCCTCCACCACGCAAAGCGCGCGGGCGTCGCGGCGCGGATCGGCGCAGATGCCGCAGGGCTGGCTGGTATCGACATTGCCGCAACTCTCGCATTCCACCAGCCCCTCCCGCACCGCATCTAGCGCTGCCACCAGCGCGGAAAGGGCGGTTTCGCGCCGCTTCAGCAGCCACAGCACCGCCCGCCGCGCAGAGCGGGGGCCAAGCCCGGGCAGGCGGGCAAGCTGGGCGGTGAGTGTTTCGATCTCTTGCGATGCCATGGCAGTGCAGATAGGGCGTGGGGCCCGCCAGCGAAAGCCCCGAGAAAGCACCCTTCCACATGCG
>CAIKKO010000063.1 GCA_903828025.1 uncultured Sphingomonadales bacterium | reverse complement strand
TACCATTCCGCCACGTCCGCGTAGCTCCGGGCCCTACGATCCGGTACCCGGCCTGAGCAGGCCGCTCCATGCCGGGCAGGCGAAGCGGCGATGGCACACCGCGTTTGGAGCGGCAACGCCCCCCAAGGCGCGCGCCTATTCGGCGTTAAGGCGCAGGCGCATGTCCTTGCCGGGCTTGAAATAGGGCACGCGCTTGCCCGGAACTTCGACAGAATCGCCCGTCCGGGGATTGCGACCTTTGCGCGCATCGCGCTCGCGGGTCGAAAAAGCACCAAAGCCGCGCAACTCGACACGCCCGCCGTCGGCAAGCCGTTTGGCGATCTCGTCGAAAAACACATCGACGACGCGCTCGATTTCCTCGCTGCGCATACCCGGGCTGTCCTTGGCAAGCGCCTGCAACAATTCAGACCTGATCATCCTCCCAGTCCCCCCTACTCCACGGCCATCGCACTTCCGGCCGCCTGTTCGGCTCGGTCCGGAACGATGACCAACCGAGGTACGGAACAGTTCCGCACGCCGGACAATCTCATGGTATTGCCAGAGCAATTTCGAGGCGGCAACTTATCAATCGTTAAAGGGCAAGGTGTTAGAACGATTTTGCAGTGACAGCGCATCCGGCACACAGAACGCCGCAGAGGGGCTGGTCGGGCCAGCCCGTCGCATCAGTCGCTCGCCAGATCGGCCAGCAGATGCGCCGGGTCGATATGCAGGCGGCGGAGGCGGAGTACGATCTCCGGCCATTCATGGCTCAGGAACGCCGCGCGTTCGCGCAAACGCAGGGCATCCGCGGCCCCCGCTACAACGAACATGCCGACCCCGCGCTGGACCTGGACGAGCCCTTCGGCCTGAAACTGCTGGTAGGCCTTGGCCACCGTCAGCGGATTAGCCGACTCCGCTGCCGCATAGGCCCGGACCGAGGGCAGCATGGCCCCTTCGGCGAACCTACCGTCCAGAATCGCCGCTGCGATCTGATCGCGTAGCTTGAGGTAGACGGGGCGTCCCGCAGAGGTCGAAGGGGATATCATGGGTGGTGCAGTGCCATAACACAGCGAGTCACGCAATCATGCCGGGCGCAGGCGGGCAACATTCTGTCGCCACAAGCCGCGCCAAGTGCCCGCCGCTCTCCCGAAAGACACGATTCGCGCACGAACCTTCCTTTGCCGGGCGCGGGGCGAGAAGAACCTTTCCAAGCACCGCGTAAACGCTAAGCATGGCGGGAAGACCGGAGCCAATGCGCCACGCTGCGGTAAAAATGGGGAGCATGGTCCAGCAATGCCAGATTCGTATGGGACAGATCCGTTTGGGCAGGCAGCCGCTGACCTGCCGCCGCAGGGCACCCGCGATGCCAGCTGGTTCGGCCATCCTCGGCAGCTCGCGCGACTGTTCACCACAGAGGCGATGGAGCGGTTCGGCTATTACGGCATGCGGGCGCTGCTCACGCTCTACCTTGCTCAGCACTTCCTGTTCAGCGACACCACCACCACGGGCATCTATGGCGGCTTTACCGCGCTCGTCTATCTCACCCCGCTGATCGGCGGCCTGATGGCCGACCGGTTCCTGGGCTCCAAGCGTTCGGTCAAGTTCGGCGCGATCCTGATGAGCTTGGGCTATGTCGTGCTGTGCCTGTCGAGCTCCGGCGGTGCGGCGAAACCTTTCGCACTGATCGAGGGCCAGCGCTACGAAGTCATGGTTTCCGGAACAGGCGACGCGCGCAAGCAATACGTGACCGACCAAGGCGCTTCGCTGCAGATCAAGGGCAACGAGGACAAATCCGTGTCGCTTCTGCGCGCCGATGGCAGCGAGGCGCGCCATGTCGCGCCCGGCAAGTTCGAGCCGGGCGGCGAGAGGTCTGCGCTGTTCACGTTCCTGCTGATCTGCGGCCTTGCGCTCCTCACGATCGGTAACGGGTTCTTCAAGCCCAATATCTCGACCATCGTCGGCGCGCTGTATGCCGATGGCGACCGACGCCGCGATGCTGGATTCACCATTTTCTATATGGGCATCAATCTGGGTTCGCTGTTCTCGCAGATCCTCTGCCCGCTGCTCGCGGTCGGCATGGGCTCGTGGGGCGGGCTCGGCTGGTGGGCGGGTTTCGCGCTCGCGGCGGCAGGCATGGCGGTTTCGTGGCTGCTGTTCCAGTTCGATGGCGGCAAGCTCGATGGATTCGGCGAACGGCCCGCACATGCCGATGCGAGCAAGGATCTGCTGATCTACATCGGGGCGCTGGCCGCGATCCCGCTGGTCTATCTGCTGTTCGCCAACCTGATGGCGTATGTGAAGCCCGAGCCGGGCAGCGGTTTCCTCGGATATCTCGCCACGCTGCCGATCATGGGCAAGATCATGTTTGGTACATTCCTTGTGGCCATCCCCGGCATCCTGATCTGGTCGTGGCGCAACGGGAGCAAGCAGGAATTCCAGATGATGGTTGCCGCGATGGTGCTCATCACCTTCAACACCGTGTTCTGGACACTGTTCGAACAGGCTGGTTCCTCGCTCACGCTGTTCGCCGATCGCAATACGGACATGAGCGTGTTCGGTTTGTTTTCGATCAGCGCGGGGCAGACCCAGTTCTTCAATGCCTTCTTCATCGTGGCGCTCGCACCGCTGTTTTCGATGATGTGGGGCGCGCTGGCGCGGCGCGGGCTTGAACCTGGCATTCCGATCAAGTTCGGGGTCGCGCTGGTCGGCGTGGGCGCGGGCTTCCTCTTGCTCGTGTGGGGGACACAGTTTGCCGATGCGCACTACAAGGTGGGCCTGTGGTGGCTGGCGGGGCTCTACCTGATCCATTCGATGGCAGAGCTGTGCATTTCGCCGGTGGGGCTCTCGATGATCACCAAGCTCTCGATCGCGCGGATCGTGGGCCTGATGATGGGCACCTGGTTCCTCTCGATCGCGGTCGCGCAATATGTCGCGGGCGTGGTGGCGCAGTTCGCCAGTGTTGAAACCGTCGGCGGCGAGGTGACCAATCTTAAAGTCAGCCTCGAGACTTATGCCGGTGTGTTCCAGACCATCGGTGAGGTGTCGGCAGTGATCGGCGTGATCCTGCTGGTGCTTTCGGTTCCGCTCAAGCGACTGATGCACGGCGTTAAGTAAGCCTGGCGGGACGGTTCCTCGCCGGGTGTGATCGGGGTGCCGCTACGTCCATATCGCTTTGAAACCCACTCTCCGCATGGCCGGTGACACAGCGGGCCCTTCACCCTCGCGCTGCGGCATGGCCATTCGGACTAGGTGTTATCCAAGTCGGTCACGATATGTGTCGACGGCATGCCACAATCCTTGGTAAGCCAGCAATTAACCTTGAGCGTTTAATACCTCAGTCTCAGGTGAGGATGCTTCCCAAGGCATCCTGATAACAAGAATTGGCCCCGCCCAATAAGCAGTAGGCCATCAGGGAAGGAGCGGATCCTTGGACTTTGCCACTCTCTCGCTTGTGCTCGGCATGGCTGCTTTTGTCGGCACCCATATGCTGCTGTCTCACCCCCTGCGTGGATCAATGGTCCGCCGCTTCGGCGAGCAGGGTTTTCTGGGTATCTACTCGCTCATCGCGCTCGGCACATTCAGCTGGACGGTCGTGGCATTCGGCAAGGTTTCCCCCACGCCGCAATTGTGGGACGGTCAAGCTCCGCTGCCGTGGGCCATCGCTTGTGCGCTGACTCTCGTGGCCGCCGCGCTGTTCCTGGCATCGCTCATGGGCAATCCTGCGCTGGCCGGTACCGACGTGTCGGGGCTCTCGACCCGCTTGCCCCATGGGGTTTTCAAGATCACGCGCCACCCGATGATGTCGGCCTTCTGGCTGTGGGGCGTGGCGCATATTCTCGTCGCGCCCAGCGCGCGGACGATCGTTCTGGCGGGGGGCGTCGTGGCGCTCGCGGTCATCGGATCACGCGGGCAGGATGCCAAGAAACTGGCGCTGTACGGTCAGGACTGGCGCATGTGGATGAAGCGCACGCCGTTTTGGCCCAAGCTCAGCGAATTCGGCCGTCTGGGCCTGTTCTGGGTCGGCGCGGTTCCGATCTGGCTGCTGCTGACCTGGCTGCATCTCAAGCTGGCGCTGATCCCGGCCGGGATCTGGCTCTGGCTCGGTTTCTGAAGCCAGCTTGCTGATCAGGCGCGCGCTTCCTGCACCCCCGCGCTGTTGTGCCGCAGCGCTTTCAGCACGGTATCCACGATCTGCGGGGCATTGAGCCCGGCCGTATCGTATTGCTTGTCGGGCGCATCCTGATCCTGAAACACATCGGGCAAGCGCATCGTGCGGATGCGCAGGCCCGCATCGGTCAGCCCCTCATCGCTGGCCATGGTCAGCACATGCGCGCCGAGCCCGCCGATTGAACCCTCCTCGATCGTCACCACCACATCGTGCGAGGCGATCAGGCGGCGGATCAGCGCCTCGTCGAGCGGCTTGGCAAACCGCAAGTCCGCCACCGTGGTCGAAAGCCCCTTGGCATCGAGCTGGTCGGCGGCCTTGAGCGCCTCGGTCAGCCGAGTACCCAGCGAGAGCAGTGCAACCTTGGTCCCTTCGCGAACGAGGCGGCCCTTGCCGATCTCCAGCCGCTCGGGCACCGCAGGCAGCGCCGCGCCCGTGCCGTTGCCGCGCGGATAGCGGAACGCGATCGGGCCGCTGTCATGGCACGCGGCGGTGTGGACCATATGGACCAGCTCGGCCTCGTCCGCCGGGGCCATGACGACCATGTTGGGCAAGGTCGCGAGATAGGTCACGTCGAACGAGCCCGCATGGGTCGCGCCGTCCGCGCCAACCAGCCCGGCGCGGTCGATGGCGAAGCGGACCGGCAGG
>CAIKKO010000062.1 GCA_903828025.1 uncultured Sphingomonadales bacterium | reverse complement strand
GCTCTCGAGGAACGAACCGAAGACGTTGCCCACGCCGATGGCGGCCATGCCGGCGCCGATCGCAGCGAGACCCGCACCGATGAGCTTGGCGCTTGCAGGTTCCATGACTTAAACTCCCTTTTCTATGAAAATCAGGTGGTTGATTGGTACTGTACTGTTAAAAACTCAGTGCAGATGCTCGGCGTCGTTGATGTAGAGCGACGTCAGCAGCGCAAAGACATAGGCCTGAATGCCCGCGACAAGAATTTCGAGCGCGCAGATCGCGACCATCAGGATGAAGCTGGGGATCGAGACGAGCCCCATGAAGAACACCCCGGCGTTCGCCCCGCCGATCACGAAGCTGGACAACACTTCGAGCAGCACGTGCCCGGCCATCATCGCCACGAACAGTCGCAGGCCAAGGCTGAAGGGGCGCACGAGGAACGAGACCAGCTCGATCATGAAGATCAGCGGGATCATCGGCAGCGGCGTACCGTGCGGAATGAACAGCGAGAAGAAGTGCAGCCCGTGCTTCCAGAAGCCCACGATCAGTACGATGCTGAACGACAGGATCGCGAGCACGCCGGTAGCGGTGAAGTGGCTGGTGAACGTGAACGGGTGAATGCCGACCAGGCCCAGCGGCAGCAGGCCGAGCAAGTTGGCGAACAGGATGAACATGAACAGCGAGAACACGTAAGGCAGATACTTGCGGCCCTCGGGCCCGATGTTCGCGCTCAGCATGTTCTCGATGAAGCCGGTCATGCTCTCGACCGCCATCTGCCAGCGGCCGGGTACGAGCTCGCGCTTCATCCCGCCCAGCATGAACGCATAGAGCACAATCGCGGAAATCAGCATCCACAACGCGGAATTGGTGAACGCAATGTTGAATCCGGCAATCGACCAATGCTCCGTGCCGAACATCGGCTCGATCGCAAACTGGTGCATCGGATCAACTTTGGCTTCGGCTGCCACGTGCGGGTCCCATTTCACTGCTATGCCAAAACGGCCTCCCGATGCGGCCCTTTGGTACAAAGGGTCAATCGGAACGCCGGTTCGCAATCCGGATGATGTTTCTGAAGGCGACCACCGTCCCGAGGGACAGCATCACCAACAGGCCCCAGTGGCCGCGACCGACAAGCCAATCAATGGCCACGCCAACCGCTGCACCGCCGATCATACCCCCCAGCAATTCGGCCAGAACCTGGTTGCCGAGGCGGTATCCCGCGTCGACGCCCTGCTGGCCGGTGCGGGTCCGCAGCGCTTCGCTGTGACGAGCGGCGGCAAGCCTCTCTTCCAGCGATGCGATGCGGGGGTCCGCGCCGATCGGGTCCTCACGGTCAGGGTCGTCAACCATGCCAGCCTTTCCTTGGCGTTGCCGCATCGAAAAAGACCTGGCGCGGGAAACTCTCCCCCGTCAAGGGCGCGGTCCCTTTAGGAAGCAGGCGGGGCCAAGTCAACCGCGCCGCAAACGGCTTTATCCCGCGATTTTACCGCAGATGCGAAGGGGTTTTGCGGGAACGAACCTTTGGCGCGCTGCGCAATCGCCCTTACGGACACCGCGAATCGCGCAGCGGCGATCCGGCGGTCCGGGTCTGCCAGCTGCCGTCGGGGCCCTGATACTTCTCCCCCGGCTGGGTCTGCGAGATCAGCAGGCAGCCCGAAGTGAGCGCATATTCCTCGACGGTTGCCTTGGCGGCAGAGGCCTTGTTGGCATAGACCGCCTTGCGCTTGATGTTGAGCTCGTCGATCACCGCCTTGAGCGCGGGGGCCGGCGGCGTGACATAGCCGAGATAGCCATCGACTTTCTCACCCACCTGCCCGGCGGCGCGCGCCGCCGCATAGACCGGATCGCGCTGCGCCCAGGCGGCCGCCGGGATCATCCCGGCCAGGGCCAGCGAAACCGCTGCGAACTGAAAAAATCCGATTTTGCGTGCCATCAGAAAATGTCCTTGTTCTTGTCGATCGTCTGGCTGGCGTCACCGGCCAGACGGTAGACCACTTCCTGCTTGATGTTGATATTGAGCTCGATGACGATCGGCTTGTCGGGCGCTTTCACCGTAATGCAGCCGCCGGTCATCATGGGCCCAAGGATCAACACCGCTGCAAGACGCAGCTGCCCAGTCCTCATCCAATTGGGCCCGAACTGTATGCCTGCCATGCTGTCATGCCCCTCAAAGACCATATGCGTCATCGTGGGCCACTTCGTCGCAGGGTTGCGGGATCGGGTCAATTGCAGGCTCCTTATGGCGTGGCGGCGCTTGCCGGAGGCTGAACGCCATTGGCAGGAGCCGGAAAGGTGGGGGGCAGCACGCCCGGCGGCGGCTGCGGGTTCATCGAGCTGATCAGGCGATAAAACGGCGCACGCACATTGATGTTGAACTTGAGCGGCAGGTTCGCGACTTGCCGGGTGATGAAGTTCTGCTTGGTGCCGCTGCCCTGCTTGATCCCGTCGAACGAGACATTGCTGATCACATCGCCCGCAAGATCGCCGTTCATGCCGATGGTCATGCGCGTGTAATCAAGCGATTTCAGCGCATCGAACGCGAAGTTCGCCATCTGCGAAAGGTCTTTGTAGGATAGCGCGCCGACATACGAGACCGTCCCTCCCGGCGGCCGCGAGACGAGCGCGCCGCCCGCGATCCGCCCGCCGTTCGCATCGAACTCCAGCGGCAAGTGCCCATCGAACGTGCCCGTCGCCGAAAGGTTGGCCATCTCCATGCGCTCAAGAAACTTGGCCGCATCAAGGCCTTCGATATCGAGCGTGAAGCGCCGCGCCTCAGGCTGGGTGAGCCGCAGGTCGGTCGGCGCGAGGTGCAGCGTGCCGCCCAGGAACGGCCAGACCGCGCCATTGAGCCGCAAGACCTGCCCGGCGAGCAGTTCCAGATCAATCACCCCGGACGTCACCTCGATGCCCGGATTGATCGAGGCGACCGACAGCCGCTGGTGCGGTGCGGTGACCATGCCGATCAGATCGGTGAACACGAAATCGCCCTTGAGCCCGCGCACCGGGCCAAACGCGGCGGCGAAATCGAACCCGTCGGTGCCAAAGGTGCCCGAACTGGTGATGGTGTCCGCCGTCCAGTCCACCCGGCCTTTGCCGCGCACCGTGCCCACCGCATTGGTCACGACACCTTGCAGCTGTTGCGTGAGCATCTTGGGCTGCAGACCGCCGGCCGCGCCGGGCACGACTTTGCCGTCATCGAACACCAGCGCATCCACCGCGAGATCGGCATGGCCGCTGGTGCTGGCAAGATCGTGCCGCACGGTCACGCGCGCCACCTCGCGCCGCGATAGCGGCTCGCGCAGCAGGGCTTCGGCGTCGATCCGGCCCGCCTTCATTGTCAGCACTGCGTTGTCTGCCGTGAGTTTCTCGAACCGCGCGGGCGCAAACCGGTCCGTCGCCGCGAAGCGCACGCCGCTGAGCGTGAGCGTATCGCCCGCATAGCGCCACGCGCCCGCCGCGCCGGTCACATCGACCGGCACCGCCGCCAGCCGCGCCTCGACGCCATCGAACGTTCCGCCAAACGTCGTGCCCAGCTGCGCGGTCAGATTGCCGAGCCGCAGCTTCGTCGGCGCATCCTTGGGCCCCAGCGCGACATCGACGCTGCGCGCGGTGAGCGTGCCCGGCCAAGCCAGCCCGATCGCACCGGTCGAGAGCATGAGCGGGGTCTCGCCCAGCTTTCCGGTCAACACGAAGGCCGAGGTGCCCAGCGCGACACTCAGCCCGCGCGCACCGCTGCGCACGATGGCCTGCCCGCCTGCCCCGGTTGCTTTGGCTGGACAAAGCGTCAGCTGCCGCCGGTCGAGTGTAAGCTGGCCCAGGTGCAGGCTGTCGAACGCAGGCGTGATGCACTGCGCCCACAGCGCCAGATCGCCGCGCGGGCTGACGCTGCCCGAGATCGGCATCCTGAGGTTGGTCACCGCGCCGCCGGGGATCGCGCCGGAGACTTGCGCCATGCCGGTAAACGCCAGCGCGCCGTGGGCATCTTGCGCGATTTCGAGCAGTGGGAGCGCCACCGCGTCCGTCCCCGCGCGGTATTCGGCCATGCGCAGCTTGAGCGCCGGGCGGCCGCCGCTGGCAGGTTCCATCCGCCCGGTAATCGGCGGCAGCCCCGCGCCCGCCATGACGAAATTGCCGGTGAGGCGCGGCAGACCGCTCCCCTCGCCCGCCACTTGCAGCCGCGAGACCGCCAGCAGCGCCGCGCCGCTCCCTCCGAGCACATGCGCCGTGGGCACAATCAGGCTCCAGCGTTCCGGCTCGCGCCGCAGCACCACATCGCCCGCCAGACGACTGCCGCGCTCCTCGCGCCCCAGCGCCGCGCGCAGCCGGGCAAGCAGCGGTGCCGCCAAAGTGCCCGCCGCTGCCGTCTGCGCCCCAGCCAGCGCGCGCGCGGTCGCTGTGCCTTGCGCGAGGGCACTGCCGGTAACGGTGCCGCGAAACACGAGGTTGGAGAGGTCCGTATTTGCGCCCGTTTTGGCGTCCAGATCGCCATCAAGGCCGAGCGCGCGCGCGGTCAACCCCGCCGTCTGCACCCCGCCCGCATCGCCCTTGATATGGCCATGGAGCGCGCCCGCTTTCAGCACCAGTTCTCCGCCCAGCGCCAGCGACTGCGCGGCAACGCCCGGCGCTGCCAGCACGGAGCTTTCCATCCGCCCCTTGATCGCGGCCCCGGCCAGATCCTTCTCGCCCGTAAGATCGAGCGCCAGCGCCGCATCCTTGAGCGCCAGAGCCTTGCCGCAAGTGAGGCCCGCGAGCCGCACCGGCCCGGCAAAGCGCGGCCGCCCCGCCGCGACCGAGACTTTGCCATAAGCCGTAAGTTTGTCCGCCGCGCAGCCGCCAGCCTGCGGGGCGGGCGCGAGCACGGCCAGCGTTCCGGCAAATCCGCCACTCAGGTTGCCCGCGCCTTCGGCCTTCACCGCCAGCCGTCCGTACTCGCTTTCCAGCAGAGCGCGGCCATCGACCAGCTTGAGATCGAGATCGGGCAGGCTGAACGGCGCGGTGCTCTTCGTTTTGGGAAACAGCAGCGGATCGAGCGCGCCAAAGCTCAGCCTGCCGCCGCGATAGGTCCCGTAAAGCCTTGGCTGCTCCAGTGTAATCCGCCCGATCCTCGGGCCCAACAGGCCATAGACCAGCTGCACTTCGGCGCGCGCGATGGTGAGATCGGGATGCGCCGGATCGCCGATCACGATATCGGTGAGCACCTCGCGCGCGGTCCCGATGGAATCGATGGTGTAGTGTCCGGGCAGGCCGAGCTGGCTTAGCTGCCGGTCGATCAGGCCTTGCGCGATGGGCGCGCGTGCCAGCCACAGGCCGGTTCCCGCCGCGATCAGCACACCAGCCGCCAGCGCGGCGCGTCGACGCCGGGCGCGCGGCGCCGGCCCGGCCAACGATGCCGGATCGCCGCTTTGTGCCGCTATCGCCAAATCGGTATCGTCCGTCATCGCGCCCCTTCTTGCGCAGCCGCGCCGGTTAGGCAATGCATTGCCTTACGGCCCCGCGCCGATCCCGGAGTGCTATGCCAGACGAACCCCGCCTGTTTCCTGAACGCGATTCCGCTGCGACCGAACGCAACCGCGTGCGCGAGGCCGGGCTCGATACGTCAGGCCACCGCGCGCGGCTGCGCAAGCGGCTGCTGGAGGGGAGCGACGATGCGCTCGGTGATCACGAGGTGATCGAATATCTGCTGATGACCGCGATCCCCCGGCAGGATGTCAAGCCGCTCGCGCGCATGCTGCTCCAGCGCTTCGGCAGCCTTGGCGCGGTGTTCAATGCCGATCCGCGCGCGCTGATGGCCACGCCGGGCATCAAGGAAACCGCCGCCGCCGCGCTGCG
>CAIKKO010000061.1 GCA_903828025.1 uncultured Sphingomonadales bacterium | reverse complement strand
CCGAAGTCTCTCCGCCGCCCTACATCGTCGAAACCAAGGCCAGCACGGTCGCGGGCAAGACGGTGGTGTTCACCGGCAAGCTTGAAACGATGAGCCGCGACGAGGCCAAGGCGCAGGCCGAAGCGCTGGGCGCGCGCGCGGCAGGCTCGGTTTCGGCCAAGACCGATCTGGTGGTAGCGGGGCCGGGCGCGGGCTCGAAGCTCAAGCAGGCGGCGGCACTCGGGATCGACGTGATCGACGAGGCGGCCTGGGCCGACATCGTGAAAGCTGCGGGATAAATTGCTGACCTTCGAAGACCTCACGCCCCTCGGCACCCAAGTCGGCACCCTGCTCAAGGCGCGCGGGCAATCCATCGCGGTGGTCGATGGCGCGACCGGCGGGCTCATTTCGGCTGCGCTGCTCGCCATGCCGGGGGCCTCGGCGTTCTATCGCGGCGGCGGGGTGATCTATACGCTCAAGGGGCGGCGGATTGTGCTGGATCACGAGCCGGGCTCGCTGCGCGGGCTGACGTCCGCCACCGAAGCTTATGCGCTGGCGCAGGCGCGGTTGATCCGCGAGCGTTACAGCAGCGATTGGGGCATTGCCGAAACCGGCGCGGCGGGGCCGGGCGTGCATCCGTTGGGTGTCGCCTCCGGTACAAGTGCGGCGGCGGTCGTCGGCCCGGATTTCGAGGCGGCGCTGATCGTCGAGACCGGCACCGAAGACCGGTTCGCCAACATGATCTCCTTCACACGCAATGCGCTGGAGCTTCTGAAGTCGGGCGTTTCCGCCGTTTAACGTTTTCCCGCTGTCCGCCGCCTGAGCCACAGGATCGACCAGTTGCCGCGCACCATCCGTGCGCGCAAGTTGAAACCCGCGCGGATATAGGCCGAACGGACGGTGCTTTCCTGCGCGCGCAGCAGTCCCGCCAGCAGCACGCCGCCACCGGGCACCACGGCATCGGCGAATTCGGGGGCGAGTTCGGCGAGCGGCCCGGCGAGGATATTGGCGATCAGCAGATCATACGGTGCAGCGGCGCGCAGCAACGCGTGTTCCATGCCGGGCGCAATCACCATGGCGAGCTTGCCGGGGCCATCGCCGAGCGCAATGCCGTTGAGCGCGGCGTTCTCGGCCACGACCGGCCCGCAGACCGCGTCAATATCGCTCGCCGTTGCGCGCGCGCGCGGCCACACATGCAAGGCAGCAAAGGCCAGCAGCCCGGTGCCGGTGCCGATATCGGCAAGGTTGCGCACCACCAGCCCCTGCGCCTTCATGTGCGCCAGCATGGCGAGGCAGCCCGACGTTGTTTCGTGATGGCCGGTACCGAAGGCCTGACTGGCCGGGATCACGAAATCGCGAACGCCTGCCGCCGCCGGATGATCGGGCGTGCGGACATGAAACGGCCCTTCGCGGATCGGCTCCACACCCTCCTGGCTGAGCGTGACCCAGTCGGCATCGGCAAGTTCGGTCACCAGCAAGTCAGGCGCGCCATCGGCGAACAGCGCAGCAATCGCGGCCTTGTCTGCCGCATCGGGCTCCCGCTCCAGCCAGGCTTCCAGCTGCCAGTCGTCCGGCCGGGCAGGATCGGACTGTCCGCCGCCGAGTACGATGGAGAAATCCCAGTCCTCGGCATCTTCGTGCGCGACCAGCGCGGCCCGGACCACATCAGCGGGCGCGAGGGCAGTAATCTTCCAGCTCATTTCGGTGTTTCCGCAGCTTCTTTCGCCAGCTGGGCGTCGAGCCCTTTGCGGCCCATCTCGGCATACCGCGTGCAAGCATCATTCGGGCCCAATGGTGCCTTACCGAGCATCCGCTCGAACAGGTTGCTCACCGAAGGATGCGGGGTGACGAGGATGCCGCAGTGGCGCGCTGCTATTGCCGCAAACGTGCCGCGGAAGCGGGCGACAACCTCGGGATGATCGGCAAAGCGATACGGCGGAGCCGCCAGCGCGGAAATGCTGTCGATGTAGCTCACCGTGCGGCACTGCTTTCCAGCGCAGCTCTGCCAGCTCCAGCTGGTCGAGCCCAAAGTGTGCCCCGGCGTGGCCGAAGCGGTCAGCCGCAGCGACCCGGCGCGCACCACCGAACCGGCGTGCACGATCCGGTCTGCCTGTACAGGCGCGAAATCGTGGTCCTTCAGCACACCATACTGCGAGTCTGCCGGATCGACTTTGCCGGTTGCCACCACGGCCGCCGCCGCCGCGCTCAGCGCGACTTTCGCCCCCGTCGCGCGCACCAGACCGGCCAGCCCGCCGACGTGGTCGAAGTGTTCGTGGCTGGTCACGATCCAGCGCACATCCTCGGGCCGGAAGCCCAGCGCGCGGATATTGGCGAGGATCGAGGGCACGGCCTTTGCGGTGGCGGTATCGACCAGAATATGCCCCTGCGGTGAGGTCACCAGCAGCACGCTGACCGTGCAGGTGCCGACATAATAGGTGTTGCCATAAAGCCGGGCGGGCGGGGCAGGGGCTGAAAAGTCCTCCGTGTCGCCGCACTGCTTGATCAGGGCTGCGGTGGCGGCGCTGTCGGGCCCGGCAGGCGCGGGCTTGGCGAGTGCCAGCTCCGGTGCCAGCGCCAGACCAAGCGCGAGCAGGGTTCTAGCGGACAAAGCTTGCTCCATTGGCGTCGATCACCGCGCCGGTCATGCTTGGCGGCGCATCGAGCGCGCAGAACACGCCGATGGCCGCGATTTCCTCAGGAGTGGCGACGCGGCCCAGCGGAATATCGGCGAGGAGGCCCGCACCGCCCCGGCTCGCGATATAGTCGCCTGCCATGCCGGTGTCGGTGAAGCCGGGGGTCACGGCAAAGCTCAGGATGCCGTCAGCGGCATAAGCGCGCGCGATGGTCT
>CAIKKO010000060.1 GCA_903828025.1 uncultured Sphingomonadales bacterium | reverse complement strand
GGCAAGGCCGCGATGGGCGCGATTGCCGCCTCCGCCGGTTCGGTCATCGCGGCAGAGCTTTCGGGGCGCAAATCCCGCTCCTCGCCAATGGCCTCGGGCGCGACCGCCGTGGTCGGCACGATCGCGACGCAGCTTGGCGGCGCGGCGTTTGGCCGGTTCGCGCGCGGGCTGCTCGGCGGCTTGCTGCGCTGATTTGAAGGCAGGCCCCCGGCCCCTCCCGCAATCGGGAAGGGCCGGGGCTGCGCGATGGCTTACTTCGCCTTGAGCCAGGCCTGCGTCTCGCGCGTGATGCGCGGATTGGTCGCCAGCCGGTCGCGGATCGCCGAAAGCGAACGCTCGATCTGCACCCGCAAATCGGGGTCGAGCGTGGCCGCATACGCGGTCAGCTTGTCCACCATCGCCTGCGTATCAGCCTCGTGCGTGATCCGCCCGAGGTAGCGGCCCCGCCCGGCCCCATCGACCAGCGAATAGATCTTGTCGGTGTTGGCCACGAAGAAATCGAACGCCTGCGGGGTGTTGTGATACGACACTTGCGCAATCATCGTCGCGCTCGTCGTTGCGCCGGGGGTCGCGGTCAGCGAGAGATCCAGCGCCTTCTGCGACAGCGCCGGGTCTTCCGCCGCGGCCAGCAGCGTGAACAGATCGGCGCGTTCCCCCGATGCCGTCGCCGCTTCCGCCAGTTTTTCGAGCTTGGTCCATGTGGCGAGGTCTGCCTTGCGCGCGATCACGCGCTGCCAGACCGTCTTGAGCGGCCCGTCCATCGCGCGCGGGTTGGCATCGAGCAAGGCAAACTGGCGGCGCGCCTCAGCGACAACGCTCGGTTCGTCCATCTTGCCGAGCACGGCGATGAGCGATGACCGCAGGCTTGCGAGCGCCAGCGATTCGTCCTTGCGCGGCGCGAAGCCCAGCGCATCGAGGCGCGGCTTCCACGCTGCGATGGCACGCGCCGCCACGGCCGCTTTGGCTGCCTTGTCCTCACCCGCGCGGTCATAGAGGTCGTTGAACTGGCCAATCGCCTCGCTCGCCACCAGCGGATTGGCATCCACCGGCACCGCACCGAGGAACGCCAGCCCGGCCGCCATCGGCTGATACCCGGCCTCCGACAGCTCCATCTGATCGGCCAGCAGGCCCAGCTGGTCGATCGGCTTGAGCGCCGACAAGGCCTTGGCCAGACGCGCCGCCATCCTCGGGGTATAGAGCGAACGGTAGTAGCCAAGCTGACCGGCGTTGATCACCACCGGGCCGCAGCCATCCACCGCAACCGTGGCGCGGCCATCGGCCATGACCATGCGGACCGGCGCGCCTGTGCCCGAAGCAACCAGCAGCGGCACCCGCCAGCGCATCGCCGAAGGCTGGCCGACGCGGTCGCGGGTGAACTCTTCCTGCGTCAGGGTCAGCGTGGTGCGTCCGGCGGCGCACTTGGCCGCAGCCACGCGCACCAGCGGAATGCCGGGCTGCGTCGTGAAATCGAGCGCGATATCGGTCAGGCCCTTCGCGCCCGCCTGCTCGACCGCGCGCCACAAGTCCGTGGTGTGCGAATTGGCGAACTTGTGCTCGGCCATGTAGGCGCGCAGGCCGCTGCGCCACACATCCTCGCCCGCATACGCTTCGAGCATGGCGATCACCGCCTCGCCCTTTTCATAGGTGATGCTGTCAAACGCCTGGTTGGTTTCCTCGACCGTGCGGATTTTCTGCACGATCGGATGCGTTGTGCGGTAGGCATCGAGGCCCATCGCCTGTTCGCGCCCACCGACCCGGTCGAGCAGCGGGAACCAATCGGGGTGGAAGTGGTCGGTCGCCTTGGTTTCCATCCAGCTGGCGAAACCCTCGTTGAGCCAGAGGTCGTCCCACCACGCCATCGTCACCAGATCGCCGAACCACTGGTGCGCGGTTTCATGCGCCTGTGTGGTCGCAATGTAGCGCCGCCGGACCGGGGTGGTATTGGCCGGATCATCGAGCAGCCCGCGCGCGAAAGTGAAGATCGCGCCCCAGTTCTCCATCGCCCCGAACGTCTGCGATTCCCCCGGGCCGGCCACCGTGTCGATCTTGGGCAGCGGGAACGGCTGGCCGAAATAATCGGTATAGAACGGGATCAGGTTGGCCAGTTCGTCAAGCGCAAAGCGCGCCTGCTCGCCCGACCCGCGCGGCGATACGATTCCGGCTTCGACGCCGGGTGCGGCCGGCTTGGCGATCCGCTCGAAATCGCCAATGCCGAAGAACAGCAGGTACGACGACATCTTGGGGCTCGTGCCGAAAGTGACCGTTTTCAGCCC
This sequence comes from uncultured Sphingomonadales bacterium, assembly GCA_903828025.1. GTDB lineage: Bacteria > Pseudomonadota > Alphaproteobacteria > Sphingomonadales > Sphingomonadaceae > Novosphingobium. The sequence continues at coordinate 7,008 of CAIKKO010000060.1, read as the reverse complement.
CGGCCCTGCGGGCACTTCGCTGGTGATGGGCAGGTTGCCCACCGCCATCTGGCCCGCGGGCACTGTGGCGGACAAATCGAACGTGGCCTTGAAGCTCGGTTCGTCGAACATCGGGGCAAACCGGCGCGCGAACGGCGCTTCGAACTGCGTGAACAGCGCGCGGTTGTCCTTGCCGTCGGCATCCTTGTAGTCGAGCGCGAACAAGCCTGACGCCTGCGTGTCGATCAGGCCGGTGTAAGCCCCTTCGAGGCGGTACATACCCGGCGCGATCATCGCTGGCGGGGTAAACGTCGCGGTCTGCGCGGCCTTGTCGAGCGTCACCGTCAGCGGCACCGCGTCACCCTTGGCCGGAACCAGCCGCGCCGTGCCGATGACCAGCTGATCGGCATTGACGACAATCGCCGGGGCATTGGCCAGCACTTCCACGTCGATCGCAAAAGTACCCTTGAAGGTCAGCGCCTTGGCGTCGGGGGTGATGGCAATCGTATAGTGCGTCGGGCGTGCGGTGCGGGGCAGCGTGCTCGGCACTTCGTTTGCTGCGGCTGCAGCGACAGCAGCAGGGGCAGCGACAGCACCCGGGGCAACCTTCGCATCACCCGCCGCGAGCGCGGGAAGCGGTGCCAGCATGGTGCTGCACAGCGCAATCGCCAGAACGGCGGCGGAACGGCGGAGATGCATAATGACGGACTTTCCTCAAGAAACGGGGGGCGACGGGGCCCTTAGCAACCGGTTGGTTGCATTGGCAACCAGATTTGATCGGTCGATTGTGGTCCCTTTTCCGCCAGCCGTCTAGTGTATCGGCGAGGGTTCGAAGCGCTGTCCGTCCAAAGCAGCCATCAATCCAAAGGAAGCCGCAGTGTCGCGGTCAGGCCCGCAACCGCGCCGTGCTCCATCCGGTTTGCCAGCGACAGCGCGCCCCCGTGCTGATCGGCGATGGCGCGCGCGAGCGTGAGGCCGAGCCCGGTGCCGCCGGTGGCCGAATTGCGTGAGGCTTCGAGCCGGGTGAACGGCTCCAGCATCCGCGCGATTTCGCCATCGGGAATGCCGGGGCCATCATCCTCCACGCGCAGCACCGCCTCGCGCCCCACGCGCTCAAGGGTCACCCGCGCGCGGTGGCCATAGCGCAGCGCGTTCGAGACCAGATTGCGCAGCGCGCGGCGCAGCCAGGTGGCGCGCAGCGGCATGACCATGCGGTCGGCCTGCCCCAGCGTCACGTCCTCGCCCATGTCCTCGTATTCGCCCATCACATCGGCAACGAGCGCGGACAGTTCGGTCGGCTCGAGCGGGTCCGACGGGCGGCCGACGCGGGCCAGGCTCAGGATATCGTCGAGCGAGCGGTTGATGTCCTCGATCCCCGCCGCCATCCGCCCGCGCTCGACATCGTCCTCCACCGCCTCGATCCGCACGCGCAGCGCGGCGAGCGGGGTTTTGAGATCATGCCCGATTGCGCCGAGCATCACGTCTTTCTCATCGAGCAGCGCGCCGACGCGGCGCTCCATCGCATTGTGCGCCACGATCAGGCGCTGGATATCCTCGGGCCCTTCCGGCTCCAGCTGCCCGGCGGGGGCGCGCGAGCGGGCAAAGGCCTCGACCTGCTGGGTCAGCGCTTTCAGCGGCCGCGCGATGCGCCGCAGGATCAGCGCGACTGCGCCGACCAGCACGAGATAGAGCAGCAAGGTCTGCAGCACGAGCGACAGCAGCACCGCGCGCTCGGTGCGCGGGGCAAGCAGCCGCGCGGTCAGCCAGGTGCCGTCGCTGCGCCCGATCGCGGCGATGATCAGGCGGGGATGCGGTCCGCCGGGCGAATGCCCGAGCCGGCTATGCGCAAGCCAATCGGCAATCAGCGGATCGCGGTCCGGGTCGCGTTCGGCCACGAAGATGCGCGAGGCATCGACGCCTTGCGCCTCGAGCACTTGCCTGAGGCCCTGCTCGATCTCGGGTCGGCGTTCATCACCCGCTTGCTGGGGCGCGTGTGCCTCTTCCTGCACGCGCAAGGGGCGCGGCATGCGGAAGCCGATTTCGGGCGCCTCACCGGGCGGAGGGCCGGGCGGCAAGAGCGGCGCGCGCAAATTCTGGCCGATCAGGCTGAACGCCGCATAATTCACCAGCCCGGCAAAATGCCGCTCATGCTGCATGCGCCACATCAGCGCGGCGGAAAGCCCTTGCGCCACCAGCAGCGCCAGCGCGATGGCCAGCAGCATCTGCCCTTGCAGGCTGCGCGGCCACCAGCGCGCGAAGTGCAAGCGCTGCCCGCTGTCCGGCGCGGTTTCAGCCACCCGCCGGAACCTTGGCCACTTCGGCAGCGAGCATGTAACCGCCGCCCCAGACGGTCTGGATCAGTTCGGGATTGCGGCTGTCGCGCTCGATCTTGCGGCGCAGGCGGCTGATCTGGTTGTCCACCGCACGGTCGAACAGATGCGCCTCGCGGCCCTGCACCATATCAAGCAGCCGGTCGCGGTCGAGCACCTGACGCGGATGATCGAGGAAGGCGGCGAGCAGACGGAATTCAGCGGACGATATCGCCACGACCGCACCCTCGCGGTCGGTCAGCCGGCGGCGCAGCGGATCGAGCCGCCAGCCATCGAACGCATAGAGGAACTGTTCGGCGGGCTCCTCCGGCTGGCGCGCGGCGCGGCGCAGCACCGAGCGGATGCGCGCGACCAGCTCGCGCGGATCGAACGGCTTGACGACATAATCGTCCGCGCCGATCTCGAGCCCGACAATGCGGTCGGTCGCCTCACCCCGCGCGGTGATGAAAATCACCGGCAGGTGCCGGGTTTCGGCCAGATGGCGGCAGAGCGAAAGCCCGTCCTCGCCCGGCATCATGATATCGAGCAGGACGATATCGAACGCCGCCTCGGCCAGACGCGCCCGCGCTTCGGCGGCGCTGGCAGCCTGCACCGCGACAAACCCCTGCCGGACGAGATAGTCCGAGAGGGGTTCGCGCAGCGCGGCTTCGTCATCCACCACCAGCACGCGCGTGGGGGCAGGCGCGGCGGGTACTGGCGCTGCCCCCTGAGCTGATCCCATCGACGGGCTCATTCGCCCGGCGGGGGTGGGGGCGGCATTTCGCCCATGTCGCTGCCCATTCCCGGGCCCATTCCCGGGCCACCCATCCCATGCCCGTGGTGACCGCGCCAGCCGTGGCCCTGATGCATGCCCGCCCACATGGTCCGGCGTTCGGCGGGGGTGAGCTTGCCGTCGTGGTTGGCATCGGCCTTGTCGAAGCGGGCCTTGGCGGCGGCATCGAATTCAGCGCGGCTGATCGACCCGTCATGGTTGGTGTCGGCCTGTTCGGCCATTTCGTGCAGCATGCGGCCGCCGCGGCCCATCATCTCCATCGGCGGGGGCCCCATCGGCGGCGCGGCGCCATCCCGGCCCTTGCCGTCCATCATCGCCTTGTGGTGCTGCATGAATTCGGCCTTGCTGATCGACCCATCGTGGTTGGCGTCGATGGCATCGAACATCTGCGCCAACTTCGCCTCGCGGTCGGCATCATTGAGCACACCGTCCTTGTTCACGTCCAGCCGTGTCCACAACATATCGGCGCGGGTCTTGTACTGCGCCCAGGTAACAGTGGCATCGCCCATCGGATCGCGGCCCATCGGACCAGAGCCTTCCTGCGCGAATGCGGGATAGATGGCATAGAGCGCCGCAGCGGAGGCCAGCACAACGGCGGCCGTGGCGGCAAGGGTTGATTTCTTCATGGAACGCGGTCCTCTCTCAGGCGGAATGCGCCGGAAACCGTTGCGGCCGAAGTTCAGCCAGCAGGGCGGTTCCTTTCGCTGTCTGCGCTTTAGGCTCCACTTGTCGCGCAGATATGCCGGGCGGGCGGTTTATTGTCGCACTTTGTCGCTGGGTTCAGCGCGGGCGATGTTCGGTGCCGAGCCCTGCGGTGATGAACAGCGCGCTGGCCTCTGGCGTGACGAGATCCATCGTGTGCCACGCGCCAGGCGGGATTACGCCATATTCGCCCGCCACGAGCCGCACTGCCGCCGTGGTGCCGTCGGCGCATTCCTGATGCAGCACGACTTCGCCGCGCATCAGGAACACCACCTCGTCGCCCGCCGGATGCATTTCCCAGCTGTCCCAGCTTTCGGTGAAATCATAGGCACTGACCAGCCGCCCTTCGGTCCCGTCGGCGGCATGGCGGGCGGTATAATCGCCGTACCACGCCATGCCGGTGAAGGCCGGTTGCGGCACCGCGGTCGCGCCAAGGCCGAGGTGAATCGGATGCGTCGCGAGCCGGTGCGCGGTCATGGCCCTTACCCCGTCACGTAGGCGTTGAGCTTGTTGCCATCGGGATCGCGGAAGTAGGCGGCATAGAACCCGCCATCCTCGCCGCGCGGCCCCGGAGGCCCCTCGCACGTGCCGCCGTTCGCCAGCGCAGCGGCATGGAGCCGATCGACTTGCGCGTGGTCCTTGGCTTCGAGCGCCACCATCACGCCGTTGCCCACGCTCGCAGGTTCGCCGTTGTAGGGCCGCATCAGGCCGATGCCTGCCGCGCCGCCGGGCGTCCCCCAGGCGATGGCGGTTTCCCATTCATACATCCGCCCGGTGCCGAGTTCGGCGGCGAGCGCATCATAGAAGCGTGCCCCGCGCGCGAGGTCGTTGGTCCCGAGTGTCACGTAGCCGATCATGATTCTGCCTCCTCATCCGCGAGTCGCGTTAGTCGGAACATACCACGAACATCGCGACTTACAAGGACGCGCAGGCGGCCTCCAGCCACGCCAGATCCGCCCCCGCCAGCTGCGGCGCGAGCAGGGCGCGGGTCTTGGCGTGGTAGGCATTCCACCAGTCGCGCTCGTGCGGCAGGAGCAGCGCGGGCTCGACCAAAGTGCGGTCGATCGGCACGAACGTCAGCGTCTCGAAACCCATGAACAGCCCTTCCGCGCCGGGGATCGCGCGCTCTTCGACCAGCACGAGATTTTCGATGCGGATGCCGTATTCGCCCGCCTTGTAGTAGCCCGGCTCGTTCGAGAGGATCATGCCCGGCAGCAGCGCCTGCCCGGTTCCGGCCTGCCCGCCTGCCGATTTGGCGATGCGCTGCGGGCCTTCGTGCACGGCCAGAAAGCTGCCGACGCCGTGGCCGGTGCCGTGCGCATAATCGAGCCCGGCCGCCCACAGGAACTGGCGCGCGAAGCTATCGAGCTGGCTGCCGTTGGTGCCTTCGGGGAACACCGCGAGATCGAGCGCGATATGGCCCTTGAGCACGCGGGTGAAGCGGTCCTTCACTTCGGCGGGCGGCGCATCCGGGCCGACCCAGACGGTGCGGGTGATATCGGTCGTGCCATCGAGATACTGGCCGCCCGAATCGACGAGATAGACGCTGTTCGGCGCGATGGGGCGGTTGGTGTGTTCGTCCACTTTGTAGTGCGGGCTCGCGCCATTGGGCCCGGCGGCGGAGATCGTGTCGAACGAGAGGTCACGCAACAGGCCGGTCTTTTCGCGCTCGGCGCGCAGCGCGGCGGCGGCGGAGAGTTCGGTCTGGTCGCCTGCCGGGGCAGCCTCCGAGAGCCAGTGGAGGAAGCGCGCAACCGCCGCGCCATCGCGCGCCTGCGCGGCGCGGTGGCCGGCCTGCTCGACCGGGTTCTTGCGCGCCTTGGGCAGCACGGTGGGGTCGGTGATCGAGACGGGCACCGCGCCCGCCGCTGCCAGCGCGCCATAGATCGCGGCGACCGCGCGTTCGGGATCGACCGCGACTTTCTTGCCCGCCAGATCGCCCAATGCGTCGGTGAACGCCGCCCGGTCGTGCACCCGCACCGCGTTGCCGAGGTGCTGCGCGAGTTCGGGCGTGACCTTCTCCGGCGCGATATAGAGGTCCGCCGTGCCGTCGGCATGGGCGAGCACGAACGACAGCGCGACTGGGGTGCAATCGACATCGCTGCCCCGGATATTGAGCAGCCACGCCACCGAATCGAGCGCCGAGATCACCGCTGCATCAAGGCCCTTGGCGGCGAGCCATGTGGCGACTTCGGCGCGCTTTTCGTGCGCGGAACTGCCCGCGTAGTGATCGGCATGGACGAGTGCGGGGGCGGCGGACGGCGCGGGCCGGTCCTGCCAGATCGCGTCGATGGGGTTCTGCGAAACGGCGACGAGCGCGGCGTCCCGGCGCTGCAGCGCGGCGGCGGTGGTATCGGCCCAGGCTTTGCCGTGGAGCCATGCGTCATACCCGATGCGTGCGCCGGTGGGGGCATGGTCCGCCAGCCACGCGGCGACCGAAGTCTGCGGCACCGACTGATAGCTGTAGAGCCGCCCATCGACCTGTTCGCGCACTTGCAGCGTGTAGCGCCCATCGACGAAGATCGCGGCTTCGTCCTTCAGCACGACCGCGCTGCCGGCCGAGCCGCCAAAGCCAGTCAGCCACGCCAGCCGCTGGGCATAAGCCCCGACATATTCGCTCATGTGCTCATCGGAAATGGGGATCACGAAACCGTCCAGCCCCTGCCGGGCAAGCTCCTGGCGGAGCGCCTCGAGCCGGGCTTCGTGCCCCATAACTTCAACGTTCATCAGCATGGGTCTTGTCCTGAAACGTGTCGCCCGCCTTGCAGGCTCATGCTGCACACCATAGATGCGGGGGATGACGGAAACCACCCCTGCCGCGCCGCCAGTATCGCACCCAGTATCGCACCCAGCCTCACCGCCGGTCGCAGCCAAGCAGCCCCACAGCTTCACCCATCACGGCGTGACGATCGACGACCCGTATCATTGGCTGCGTGATCCCGGCTATCCCGAAGTCACCGACCCCGCGATTCTCGCGCATCTGGAAGCCGAAAACGCGTGGTTCACGGCGCGCATGGCGGCGCAGCAGCCGCTGGTCGACACGCTGTTTCGCGAAATGCGCGGGCGGATCAAGGAAGCCGATAAATCGGTGCCGCAGAAGGACGGTGACTGGTTTTACTGGATCGAATTCGAGGACGGCGCGGAATACAAGAAGTGGTGGCGGCGTCCGGTTGCGGGCGGGCCGGACGAGCTGATCCTTGACGAAGTGGCGCTGGCCGAGGGGCT
>CAIKKO010000059.1 GCA_903828025.1 uncultured Sphingomonadales bacterium | reverse complement strand
AGTTCATCCCGATCGCCGAGGATACCGGCCTCATCGCGCCGATCGGCGAATGGGCGCTGCGCAAGGCCTGCTCTGACCTCGCCACCTGGCCCGAGAACGTGCGCGTCGCGGTCAACGTTTCGCCGATCCAGTTCGCCAACCCGTCGCTGCCCGCTGTGGTGACCGGCGCGATCGCGCACGCGCAGATTTCGCCCGACCGGCTCGAACTCGAGATCACCGAGAGCGTGTTCCTTAACAACGACGATGGCACCGATGCCATGTTCAAGGCGCTGAAGGGCATCGGCGTACGGCTGGCGCTCGATGACTTCGGGACGGGCTATTCCTCACTCGGCTATCTGAAGACCGCGCCGTTCGACAAGATCAAGATCGACCAGTCGTTCGTGCGCGGCGCGACCGAGACGGGATCGCGCAACCGCGCAATCATCGCCGCGATCGTCGCGCTGGCCGAGGCGCTGGAGATGGAAACCACGGCCGAGGGCGTTGAGAGCTTCGATCAGTTTGATCTGATGAAGAGCCTCAATGTCACGCTGGTGCAGGGCTATATTTACAGCCAGCCTATCCCCAACGATCAGTTTGTGAACCGGCTCAACGAAGGTGACTGGATCATCGAGCCGTCGGGCCCCGCATTCCAGCGCCATGACCGGCAGGCGATGTTCCGCCGGATCGGCGTGATCCATGATAACCACTATTATCCCGTCGTCCTGCGCAATCTCTCCGTTTCGGGTGCTCTGATCGAAGGTCTGGTCGATGTGCCCGTTGGCTCTGAATTCGTGATCGATCTGGGGGAAGGGCAACTGGCGGTCGCGCGCGTGCGCCGCTCGCGCAAGCGCCAGCAGGGGCTGGAATTCGAGCAATCACTGGTGCCCGATGGCAACGGCGGCCTGTGCACACGCCACCGCGCCTCGCCATATCAACTTGCCGCAGCCGGGCTGCCGCAAAGCCCCAAGGGCGACGGGGTGCAGCCGATTGGCCCGCACCTCATCGGCGGGGGCGAGGATGGCAAGGCCTCGATGCCCGCCTTCGCCATGGCGAGCGACTGGAAGGGCGCGGTGATGCGCGCCGAAGCGAGCTGACACGGTAGACATCAGCGAGATGGTTCCCTTGGCGCAGCAAGCCCGCTAAAGCGCGCCGATCATGGCTGATCCCGTTTCCCCGTCCGTTGCCGATTCCGCTTCCGAATCCCGGCTCCGCCCCGTTCCCAAGGACTGGATCGCGGCCATCCATGCTTATGTGCCAGGCAAATCGACCGGCACGGACGGGCAGTCGCTGATCAAGCTTTCGGCCAACGAGAACCCGCTCGGCACCAGCCTGCTCGCGCTCGCAGCGCGGCTCGGTCAGGGCCAGGGGGCAGGCGATCCTGCGCGCTATCCCGATCCCGAAAGCCATGCGCTGCGCGCGGGCCTTGGTGCGCTCCACAAGATCGCTCCGGCGCGGATCGTCATGGGCACCGGCTCTGATGAACTGCTCAATCTGGCGGCGCAGGCGTTTGCCGGGCCCGGCGACGAAGTGCTGTTCGTGCGCTACGGCTTTTCGGTTTACGAGATCGCCTCGCGCCGCTGCGGAGCCACGCCGGTCATCGCGCTGGACCGGGATTATGCCGCCGATGTCGATGTGCTGCTCGGCTGCGTCACGCCGCGCACCCGTGTCGTGTTCATCGCCAATCCCAACAACCCCACGGGCAGCTTTCTGCCGCGCGCCGATCTGGCGCGGCTTCACGCCGGTTTGCCGGGGCATGTGCTGCTGGTGGTCGATCAGGCCTATGCGGAGTATCTTGAGGCGGATGCAGACGACGGCGCGCTGGCGCTGGCGCTCAGCACGGACAACGTGCTCGTAACCCGCACATTTTCCAAGATCTACGGCCTTGCTGGTGAGCGCGTCGGCTGGGCCACTGGTGCGCCCGCGCTGATCGACATGCTGAACCGCATCCGGGGGCCGTTCAACCTCACCCTCACCGCGCAAGCGGCGGCGCTGGCAGCGCTGGACGATCAGCCGTTTGTCGAGGCTTCGCGCGCGCAAAATCTGGCTGAACGGACGCGCTTTGCCGCTGCGGTCGGGGCGCTGGGCAACCACGGGCTACGTCCCTTGCCGAGCGAGGCCAACTTTGTGCTGATCGAGTTTTCCGGCGCGCTTACCGCAGAGGCCGCCTACAAGGGCCTGATGGACCAAGGCTTCATCACGCGCTGGCTGCCGGGGCAGGGCCTGCCGCAGTGCCTGCGCATCACCATCGGGACGGCGAGCGACATGGACCGCGTCGCGGCGGTGCTGCGCCAGCTCGCCGAAGCCGCGCGATGAACGCGGCCCCCTTCACCCGCATCGCGGTGATCGGGCTTGGCCTGCTTGGCGGCTCGGTCGCTCGGGCGGTGCGGGCGCATATGCCCGGCGCATTAACCAGCGGCTTTGATGCCGATCCGGCAGTGCGGTTGCGCGCGCGGGAGATCGCGCTGGCAGACGCGGTCCCTGAAACCGCTGCCGAGGCAGTTGCAGGCGCTGATCTGGTCGTGCTGTGCGTGCCGGTGGGAGCGATGGACGCCGCTGGCCGGGCGATTGCCCCGCATCTCGCCCCCGGCGTGATCGTCACCGATGTCGGTTCCAGCAAGGCGAGCGTGGCGCGCGCGCTGGCCGAAGCTTTGCCGGGCATTTGCGTAATTCCCTCGCACCCCGTGGCGGGCACCGAACAGAGCGGGCCCGACGCAGGCTTTGCCGCGCTGTTCCACAATCGCTGGTGCATCGTCACCCCGCCCGCTCTGGCCGATGAGGCCGAAGTGGCGCGGGTTCTGGCCTTCTGGGAAGCGCTGGGCGCGCGGGTTGAAGTGATGGACGCCGAGCACCACGACCGCGTCCTTGCGGTCACCAGCCACTTGCCGCACCTGATTGCCTATACCATCGTCGGCACCGCCTCCGATCTTGAGGAAGTGACGCAGAGCGAGGTGATCAAGTACTCTGCGGGCGGTTTCCGCGATTTCACCCGCATCGCTGCCTCGGACCCGACGATGTGGCGCGACGTGTTCCTCAGCAACCGCGATGCCGTGCTCGAAATGCT
>CAIKKO010000058.1 GCA_903828025.1 uncultured Sphingomonadales bacterium | reverse complement strand
CGGCGATCACGCCACCAACATCGCCGAAATGGTACACTATGCCGCCACGGGTACGTATATGCCCGAGCGGGATGACGTGCAGCCGCCGGTCTGGGAAGGCCGCGCACCGGCCGCGTAATGACACCGTAATAAATGTCGTGTCTGCGTAACGTCACCGTCACGTAGCCACATCAGGGCCGCATCAGGGGTATTCAATGTCCGCGCCGAAGCTGCTTCTGGTCGAAGATGATACCGCGCTGGCCGAGCTGGTCGAATACCGGTTCCGCGGCGAAGGGTATGAAGTCCGCACCACCGATGACGGGGATGAGGCGCTGCTGCTCGCGGCGGAAGACACCCCCGATCTCGTGCTGCTCGACTGGATGATTGGCGGCACCAGCGGCATCGAAGTGTGCCGCCGCCTGCGCCGCCAGAAGTCCACCGCGCATGTGCCGATCATCATGCTCACCGCCCGCTCGGACGAGGATGACCGCGTGCGCGGCCTCGAAACCGGGGCGGACGACTATGTCACCAAGCCGTTCTCCCCGCGCGAACTGATCGCGCGCGTCGGCGCGGTGCTGCGCCGCGTGCGCCCGGCGCTGGCGGGCGAAACGATCTCCGTCGGCGATCTCTCGCTCGATCCCACCGCGCACCGCGTCACGCGCCGGGGCCAGTCGATCAAGATCGGGCCGACCGAATTCCGCCTCCTGCGCCACTTCATGGAGCATCCCGGCCGCGTGTTCTCGCGCGGGCAGCTGCTCGATGCGGTATGGGGCAGCGGCAGCGAGATCGAGCTGCGCACAGTCGACGTGCACATCCGCCGCCTGCGCCAGGCCATTGCCCTCCCCGGCACAGCCGACCCGGTGCGCACGGTGCGCTCGGCGGGGTATGCGCTCGAAGGCGTCTAAATCCCCAGCCAGGGCGCGATGTCGAGGTCTTCGACCGTGATCCAGTGGTTCACGTAATTGGCGTAGTACAACCCGAACAGCACCGCAGCGAGCACCGTGGCGCGGATCGAGAGGCGGCGCGGGTTGAAGTTGGCCGGGGCGCTGAGCGCTTGCCCCGGCACTTTATCCACGCCCAGTTCGTCATGCGTCCTGACGCCGAACGGCATCACAAGGAACGCCGCCAGCACCCAGAACAGCGCATAAATCGCAATGATTGATGTCCACTTCATGGCATCAGCCCTCCCGCAGCATGACCTGCACCACCGGCTTCTTGCCCGACCAACGCTGCGCCGCGCGCCGCACGGTCAGCCGCACGGTCTCCGCAATCGCCTCGCGGTCGCGCTTCTTGTCGCCCTTGATCGCCAGCACCGCCTTCTGCACATCGGCCTGCGCTTCGGTGATGAAGTCGTCCATGTCTTCCTCTAGCGGCAGGCCCAGCGCGGCGATCTCCACTTTGGAGGCCAGCTTGCCATCGCGCGAAACCGCCAGCGCCGCCGTCACCATCCCGTTCTCCGCCAGCTTGCGCCGTGCGTTGAGCGTGCCGCCATCTGCGGGCGAAATGATATCGCCATCGAGCACCAGCCGCCCATTGCGCACCGAGGTGATCTTGTGCGGGCCATCGGGGGCCAGCCGCACCAGATCGCCGTTTTTCTGGACGATGGTGCGCTTGATCCCTTCGGCTTTCCCGAAGCGCGCCTGCTCGGCCATATGGCGCAGTTCGCCGTGCACCGGCACCAGCATCTGCGGCTTGATCCAGCTGTAGAGCGCGGCCAGCTCCGGCCGTCCGGGGTGGCCTGAAACGTGGATCATGCCCTGCCGGTCGGTGAGGATCTCGACGCCCTTTTCCGCCAACTGGTTCTGAATGCGCCCGATAGCGATCTCGTTGCCCGGGATCTGGCGGCTGGAGAACAGCACTGCATCGCCCTTGTCGAGCTTGATCGGATGCGAATCGCCCGCGATCCGCGCCAGCGCCGCGCGCGCTTCGCCCTGCCCGCCGGTCGCCATCACCAGCACTTGCCCGCGCGGCAAGTCCATCGCCTCGTCCATGCTCACCGTTTCGGGGAAGCTTTTCAGATAGCCGCTGGCCTTGGCCACGCCGATGATCCGGTCGAGCGAGCGCCCCGCCACGCAGAGCTTGCGCCCGGTCGCCTCGGCCACTTCGGCCAAGGTCTGCAGCCGCGCGACGTTGGAGGCAAACGTGGTAACCACCACGCGCTTGCCCGCAAGGCCGCCGACCATCTCCAGCAGCCCTTCGCGCACTGCGCCTTCGGAGCCGGAGGCCTTGGGATTGAACACATTGGTCGAATCGCACACCAGCGCGAGCACGCCTTCCTCGCCGATTTCGGTCAGCTCGTCCGCCGTCGCGGGCACGCCGATCAGCGGCTCGTCATCGAGCTTCCAGTCGCCGGTGTGGAAAATGCGGCCATACGGCGTGTCGATCACCAGGGCATTGCCCTCGGCAATCGAGTGCGCCAGCGGGACATAGCGGATATCGAACGGCCCGATGCTCAGCGACGAATCGTTGGGCACCATCTTGAGATCGACCTGCTTGGCGATCCCCGCCTCGTTCAGCTTTTCCTGCACCAGCCGCGCGGTGAACGGCGTCGCATAGAGCGGCACGCCCAGTTCCAGCGCGAAATAGGGCACCGCGCCGATATGATCCTCGTGCGCATGGGTCAGCACCACGCCGAGCAGATCCTTCTGCCGCTCCTCGATGAACGACAGATCGGCAAAGACCAGATCGACGCCGGGATAATGCGCGTCGGCAAAGGTCATGCCGAGATCGACCATGAGCCACTTGCCGTTGCAGCCATACAAATTGACGTTCATTCCGATCTCGCCCGATCCTCCGAGGGCGAGAAACAGCAATTCCTTACCGGGTTTCACTCTGGTTCCAGTTCATGATGAAGCTCTGATTCACAATTCAAGTCGCGTCTGCTCTCTCCCCTTCAGGGGAGATATACGAAGGCTTGGCAGCTTGGCTGCCTAGCCGAAGTTGAGAGGGGCTTGGGCTTGTTCCCCTCTCCCAACCCTCTCCCATGAAGGGGAGAGGGCTTCAATAGTAGGCACTTCAGGTCCTCTCAGCCCGCCGCGACCCGTTCGGCAAGGATGGCAATGCCATCCAGCGTCAGGTCGGTATCGACATGGTCGAAGATCGTGGTGTGCTCGTCAAACAGCACCGCAAGGCCGCCGGTGGCGACGACTTTGACCGGGCGCGCGATTTCGGCGCGAAGACGGGCGATCAGGCCTTCCATCATCGCCACATAGCCCCAAAACACGCCGATCTGCATCTGATCTTCGGTGTTACGGCCGATCACGCTGCGATTGTTGCCTTGCGGCGGCGCGATGGCGATGCGCGGCAGCTTGGCCGCAGCCGTCACCAGCGCATCGAGCGACAGATTGATGCCCGGCGCGATGATCCCGCCTTTGTAGGCCCCGCTGGCATCGACCACATCGAACGTGGTCGCGGTGCCGAAATCGACCACGATCAGATCGCCCGGATACTTCGCATGCGCCGCCACGGTGTTGACCGCGCGGTCTGCCCCCAGCGAGCGCGGCTGCTCGACATCGGCCAGAAAGCCCCACTCCACCGGCGGCTGCCCGGCGATCAGCGGCTCGATGGCGAAATACTTCTGCCCGAGCACTTGCAGGTTGTGCAGCGCGCGCGGCACCACGGTCGAAATCAGGATCTGCGTCACCGCCTTGGGATCAAAGCCCTGCAGCTGCATCAGCTGGAGCAGCCACACCGCATATTCGTCCGCCGTGCGGCGCGGATCGGTCGCCACGCGCCAGCGCGACTTGATCTCGCGCCCCTCGAACAGCGCGAACACGACATTGGTGTTGCCCACGTCAACCGCGAGAAGCATCGTAGCCCCCTTCCGCCCTCGACAGGCTTTGGCCGACCAGTTCGACATCGCCCGCGTGGATGGCACGGACCGCGCCATCCGCCAAGCGCAGAAGGACCGCGCCTTGCGCGTCGAGCCCGGCGAAGCCGCCGATCACCGGCCCCTCTTCGGCCAGATTGACGCTGAGCAGCGTGCCCTTGGGATGCGCGCGCGCCAGCCAGTCCTCACGCAGCGCAGGCCAGCCGCCGCCATGCCAGCGCGCCAGAGCCTCAGCCCAGACTTCGGCCAGCGCATCGGCAAACACATCGCGGCCGACCGGATGGCCAAGGCCAGCGAGCGACACCGTGGCGCGCCCCGGCACGGCGGGCGCTTCGGCAAGGTTCACGCCGATGCCGACCACGACCGAGGGGCCCTGCCGTTCGAGCAGGATGCCGCCGAGCTTGGCGCCCTCAACCAGCAGATCGTTCGGCCATTTGAGCTGAAGGTCCGCAAGGCCCGGCACCAGCGCCAGCAGCGCGCGGTGCACCGCCACCCCCGCGACCAGCGCCAGCGTCTGCGGCAAAGTCTCATCGCTGCGCATCGCCACGGCGGTCGAGCCCATGAAATTGCCCAGCCCGCCGGTCCAGATCCGCCCCGCACGCCCGCGTCCGGCGCTCTGCCGGTCGGCCACCAGCCAAGTCCCTTCCTGCGCCGCCTCGCCCTCCGACAGCCGCGTCAGCAGCGCGGAATTGGTCGAGGCAATCTCTGCGACGACTTTGATCAGGGGGTTCGGAATCAGCGGCTCCGGGATCAGGACATCAGGCGAAATGGAACAGCGCCGCTGCAGCATGGCCTGCCAGCACACCAAGCGGCTTGGTCAGCAGATAGCCCAGCGGCGAGATCGCCACAACCGAGAGGAACAGCAGCACGCGCTGCGCCAGATCGCTCTGCCCGCGCACCACATCGGCGGCGTCGTCGAAGTACATCACCTTGACGACCTTGATGTAGTAAAACGCGCCGATCACCGAGGCCGCGATGCCGATGGCCGCCAGCGAAAGCAGATTGGCCTGCACCGCCGCCTGAAACACCAGAAACTTGCCCCAGAACCCGAACAGCGGCGGAATGCCCGCAAGGCTGAACATGACCATGGCGAGCGCCGCCGCCAACGCCGGGCGCGTCTTCGAAAGCCCTGCCATCGCCGCGATGGATTCGACCTGATCGCCGTTTGCATCGCGCAGCATCAGCACCACGACAAAGCCCGCGACCGACATCGCGACATAGATCGCCAGATACACCAGCATCGCCGCCGCGCCCGCCTGATTGGTGCAGGCAAGGCCGATCAGCATGAAGCCGACGTTGTTGATCGAGGAATAGGCGAGCAGGCGCTTGATATTGTCCTGCCCGATAGCCCCCAGCGCGCCGATCACGATCGAGAGCAGCGCCACGAAAATCACGATCTGCTGCCACGCCCCCGGCTGCGCCCCGAACGCATCGAGGCTGACGCGCATGAGCAGACCCAGCGCGGCCACCTTGGGCGCGATGGCAAAGAAGGTCGTCACCGGGGTCGGCGCGCCTTCATAAACGTCGGGCGTCCACATGTGGAACGGCGCGGCGCTGATCTTGAACGCCATCCCCGCCAGCACGAACACCACGCCGAACGTGGTGCCCATCGACAGCGGCCCGCTCATCGCGGCGCGGATGCCTTCAAAGCTGGTGGCTCCGGTGAAGCCATAGGTCAGGCTCACGCCATAGAGCAGGATGCCCGAGGCCAGCGAGCCCAGCACGAAGTACTTGAGCCCCGCTTCGGCCGAGCGCTCGTCGCTGCGCAGGAACGCGGCCAGCACATAGGCGGCGAGGCTGTTAAGCTCGAGCCCGATATAGAGCGAAAGCATGTCGGTGGCCGAAACCATCATCCCCATGCCCATCGCCGCGAACAGGATCAGCAGCGGGAATTCCGCGCGCATCGCGCCCGTGCGCTCAAAGAACACCGGCGCGACGATCAGCGTGACGCCCGCGCCGACATAGATCAGCAGCTTGCAGAACGCGGCAAACGCATCGTCCTTGAACTGGCCGTTCCACGCCGAGGTTTCAGCCCCCATCGCGCCGTGGCACAGCGCCGGCACCGTCAGGATGGCGCAGACCGTCAGCACCGCGACAGCGGCGATGGAAATCGCGCGGCTGGCTTTGTCCCCGCCCCACGCAGCGGCGAGCAGCAGGATCAGGCCCGAAACGCTCAGGACCTCCTCGGCCCCGGACAGGACCAGCGAACGGAGAATGTCCATCAGCGCGCGCTCCCATTTTCGTGCGCAACCGGCGCGATGGCAGCCATCCGCACATCCGCGTCGCCCTTGGGCCGCGCCTGCGCCAGCCGCGCATCGAGCGCCGCGATATCCTTGCGCATCGGCGCAAGGAAGGTTTCAGGATAGACGCCCATCCACAGCACGACAGCCGCGAGCGGCACCATCATCGCCCACTCGCGCTTGTCGAGATCGGGCATGGCGGCGGTGTCTGCGTGGCGTTACACCCCGAACACCACGCGGCGGTAGAGATAGAGCATATAGGCCGCGCCAAGGATGATGCCCGTCGTGCAGACCAGTGCCACCCAGCTCGATTGCGCAAACACGCCCATCAGCGAGAGGAACTCGCCGACAAACCCGCTCGTGCCCGGCAGGCCGATCGAGGCCATCGTGAACAGCATGAAAAACAGCGCATAAGCCGGCATGTTGATCGCAAGGCCGCCGTAGCGGTCGATCTCGCGCGTGTGCAGCCGGTCATAGATCACGCCGACGGCAAGGAACAGCGCGCCCGCGACCAGCCCGTGGCTGAGCATGATCAGCATCGAGCCTTCCAGCCCCTGCCGGTTGAACGCGAACAGCCCGATGGTCACGATCGCCATATGCGCGACCGAGGAATAGGCGATCAGCTTCTTCATGTCGTGCTGCACCAGCGCGATCAGCGACGTGATCACCACCGCCGCCATCGACAGCCCCCAGACCAGCGGGGCGAACTGCGCCGAAGCCTCCGGGAACATCGGCAGCGAGAAGCGGATGAAACCGTAGCCGCCCATCTTGAGCAGCACACCCGCGAGGATCACCGAGCCAGCGGTGGGCGCCTGCACGTGCGCGTCGGGCAGCCAGGTGTGCGTCGGCCACATCGGCATTTTCACGGCGAAGCTGGCGAAGAACGCCAGCCACAGCCAGGGCTGCGCGGCGAGCGGGAAGTTGTAGGCCATCAGGGTCGGGATAT
>CAIKKO010000057.1 GCA_903828025.1 uncultured Sphingomonadales bacterium | reverse complement strand
CCTAACATCAACCCCCAGACGAGGCCCGCACTCCGCTAATTTACGCCACGAGTTGCGCCAAATGTTCTGACGACGGACATTGGCGCCGTCGCGCTTGCGCTTTGAGCAGTATTCTTCGGCAACCAGCGTGAAGGTGCAACCTGCCACGACTTCGGCATGCTGCCGCGCCTTCGCTTTCTCACGCGATGGATCTAGCCCTGAATGCAATTGCTCGCGTGCCTTATCCCGGCGGCGTCGCGCTTCGCTCAAGCTGATTTCGGGATAGGGTCCAAACGACAGCTTCTTCTCTTTTCCAAGGTGGCGGTATTTGTGCCGCCAGAGTTTGCTGCCGTTTGGCTGGACTTGAAGGTAAAGGCCCGCGCTGTCGCTCAGTTTGTAGGACTTGGGCCGTGGTTTGGCATTGCGGACCGCTGCATCGGAAAGTGGCATCGTGGCATCCCTCGACTCAGGGGCCCCCAGCGGGTGGGGGCCTCATATTGGCGCCAGGGGCTCTGTCTCTGCCAAGGCCCCCAAATGGCTTGGATGCAGGCAGAAAACGATGGCCCTTAGCGACCGGATGAGATGCAAAATACCGCGGATTCCTGCGGGTTTCAACGATGTCGGTGGATGCCGGTGGACGGCAAGGTGGAGCGGGTAGCGGGAATCGAACCCGCCTAGCTAGCTTGGAAGGCTAGTGCATTACCACTATGCTATACCCGCGCTCGGCTGGCGTTTGCCACGGGGCGCGCCCATACGTCAACCTTTGGCCAGCGAACCTTTGGCCAGTGAACCTATGGCCAGTCAACTTTTTGGCTGCGAACCTTCCGAACTTCTGCCGTGCGGGCCGCCTTGCGGTTTTGTCCGGGTCGGCGTATTGTTATGTCACATAACCCAATCCGGAGAGTGACGTGCCTGATCTTCCGCGCCAAAAGCCTGCTGCCGCGCCTGCAGCTCTTTCCCGCGACGCGCTGGAGCGGTTGTTGCGGCCGCGCTCGGTCGCGGTGGTCGGTGCTTCGGACAAGCCGGGCGCGCTGGGCACCACGTTGCTGTCCAACCTCGATGCCAATGGCTTTGGCGGCACGGTCTATCCGATCAATCCCAAGCGTGAGACGCTGGGCGGGCGCACGTGCCTGCCGGGGATCGAAGCGCTGCCCGAGGGCGTCGATGCAGCGGTGCTGGCGATCCCGCGCGCCGGGGTGCTCGATGCGGTGCGGGCGCTGGCCGAACGCAAAGTTGGCGGCGTGGTGATCTTTGCCGCCGGGTTTGCCGAAGGCGGCGCAGAAGGGCTGGCCGAACAGCAAGAGATCGCCCGGATCGCGCACGATGCAGGCATGGTCGTCGAAGGGCCGAACTGCCTCGGCCTCGTCAACTATGTCGACCGCATTCCGCTGACCTTTGTCGAAACCAGGGCCGTGCCGCCCGCCGGGCGCCGCGCCATCGGCATCGTCTCGCAATCGGGCGCGATGGCGGCGGTGCTGGGCACCATGCTGCTCGCGCGCGACTGCGGTGTTTCGTACTCGGTCTCGACCGGCAACGAGGCCGCCAGCGGGGTGGAGGACTATGTCGACTGGATGATCGACCAGGACGACACCCATGTCATCGCCATGATCGTCGAGCAGTTCCGCAAGCCTGAGCGCTTCCTCGCGGCCGCTGCTCGCGCCCTTGCGGCAGGCAAGCCGGTCGTGCTGCTCCACCCCGGCACGTCCAGCGCCGCGCGCGAATCCGCCGCGACGCATACGGGCGCGCTCGCGGGCGATTATGCGCTGATGCGCGCGAAAGTGGAGCGCGCCGGGGTGATCATGGCCGAAACGCTTGAAGAATTGGGCGACATTGCCGAAATCGCGGTGCGCTGCCCGGCGCTGCCTGCGGGCGCGACGGCGGTTCTGGGCGAATCCGGCGCGTTCAAGGCGCTCACGCTCGATCTGGCTGAGCGGCTGGAGCTGCCGCTGGCGGCGCTGGGGGATGACGATTCGCCCGCGCTGCGCGCCGCACTGCCGCCGTTCGTGCCGGTCAGCAATCCGCTCGATATCACCGCGCAGGGCCTTTCCGAACCGGCGATTTACACGCGCTGTATCAAGGCGCTGCTGGGCGATCCGCGCGTGGGCACCGTGCTCGCCGGGATCATTCAGGCCGAACCGGTGACGTGCACCATCAAGTTCCCCCCGATCCTCGCCGCCGCCACCGCGCAAAGTCAGAATGGGGCGCTGACCAAGCCGCTGATCTTTGCGGGGCTTGATGAAGGGGCCGATGTTCCAGCCGAGCGGATCGCTGCCTTGCGCGCGGCAGGCATCCCGTGGTTCCCGACGACCGAGCGCGCGCTGCGGGCGATCACGCGGCTGACGCATTGGTCCGCGCGCGACAGGGCGGCGGGCGATGCCGCACCGCTCGCCGTGCCGGGGCTCAGCGCCGAATCCGGCGTGATACCGGAATACAAGGCCAAGGCGCTGCTCGGCCCGCTCGGCATTCCGTTCCCCAAGGGCACCTTTGCCGCCAACCCCGATGCGGCAGTCGCGGCGGCAGAGGCGCTGGGCTATCCGGTCGCGATGAAAGCGCAGGCCGCCGCGCTCAGCCACAAGAGCGATGCGGGCGGGGTGATCCTGAACCTTGCCGATGGCGCGGCCGTGCGCGCGGCGTGGGACACGATGTTCGCCAGTGTCGCCGCCTATTCCGCCGCGATCCATCTCGACGGCGTGCTGATCGAGGGCATGGGCGCGCGCGGGGTGGAAATGATCGCCGGCGGGCGCAATGATCCCGAATGGGGGCCGATCGTGCTCGCGGGCTTTGGCGGGGTGACCGCTGAAATCCTCGGCGATGTGCGCCTGCTGGCGGCGGACATGACCGCAGACGCCGTGGTGGCCGAGTTGATGAAGCTCAAGAGCGCAGCGCTCCTTGCGGGCTATCGCGGGGCTCCGGCGCTCGATGTGGCGGCGCTGGCGCAGCTCATCGTCACGCTCGGGCAAGTGCTGCGCGGCGAGCCTTCGATCCGCGAGGTCGATCTCAATCCGGTGATCCTGCATCCGGTCGGGCAGGGTGTGGTGGCGCTTGATGCGTTGATGCTGGTGGAGGGTTAGTGACCCCTCCGACCCCGGCTGCGCCGGGGCCGCCTCCCCGTTTGTGCTTCGCAAAAACAGGGAAGGCCTTCTTGATCCTCCCCATTTTCCCCTGAGCTTGTCGATGG
>CAIKKO010000056.1 GCA_903828025.1 uncultured Sphingomonadales bacterium | reverse complement strand
TCGTCTGGCCAAAGAAGACGGGCTTCGCTCCGGCAGCTCCGGACACCGGTAAGCCAGCGGCGTCATCGACGAGCGCACCCGCGCTTCCGCTGGCAAGACTGCGAATCTCGCCAAGCTGCTCAGCAAGGGTCAAACCTGGACGGTCGAGTAATTCTGCCCCTCGGGGGCAATGGGCGCAGGAACCGGGCCGTGCGATAGGCTTTCGACCATGATCCTTGCCCCCTCCATCGTCTGGCTGCGCCGCGACCTTCGCCTTGCCGATCAGGCCGCGTTTGCCGCAGCGGCCGCCGCCGGGCCGGTGATCCCGGTCTATGTGCTCGACGACGAGACACCCCGCCACCGCCGCATGGGGGCGGCCACGCGCTGGTGGCTGCATCACAGCCTCGCCAGTCTCGATGCGGACTTGCGCGCCAAAGGCTCGCGCCTGATCCTGCGGCGCGGGCGGTGCGAGGCGGTGCTGGCCGAGCTGGCGCGCGAGACCGGGGCGACAACGGTCCATTGCCTGAAACACTACGAACCGTGGTGGCGAAACGCAGAGCGCGCGGTGGGCGCGGCGCTCGATTTGCTGCGGCATGACGGCAACTATCTGGTACCGCCAGGTGCGATCACTACCGGCAGCGGACTGCCCTACAAGATATACACTCCGTTCTGGCGCGCGTTGGAGGCGCGGATGCCGCCGCCCGAGCCGCAGCCCGCGCCGGAGCATCTGGCTGCGCCCGCCGCATGGCCTGCATCGGACAGGCTGGAAGACTGGAACCTGCTCCCCACCAAGCCCGATTGGGCCGGAGGCATGCGCGCCGAATGGTCTCCGGGCGAAGCGGGGGCGTTGCAGCGCCTCGAAGCGTTCACCGGACGCGCGAAGGCCTATGCTGCGCGCCGCAACCTGCCGAGCGTACCGGGTACCTCGCGCCTTTCGCCGCACTTGCACTTCGGTGAGATTTCGCCCGCCGCCGCGTGGCATGCCACCGCCATGCGAGGCGGTTCGGTCGGCACGTTCCTCGGCGAACTGGGTTGGCGCGATTATGCGCAGACCGTGATCCTGCAACTCCCCGATTATGCCGGGAACCCCGCGCGTGAGGCTTTCGCGACCTTTCCGTGGCGTGAGGACCCGGCGGGCCTCAAGGCTTGGCAGCAGGGCCTGACCGGCTATCCCATCGTCGATGCCGGGATGCGCGAGCTCTGGGCCACGGGGTGGATGCACAACCGGGTGCGGATGATCGCGGCAAGCTTCCTCATCAAGCACTTGCTGATCGACTGGCGCGAGGGCGAGCGCTGGTTCTGGGACACGCTGGTCGATGCCGACTACGCCTCGAACGCGGTCAACTGGCAGTGGAGCGCGGGGACCGGCGTCGATTCCAATATGTTCGTGCGGATCATGGCTCCGCTAACCCAGTCGCCGAAATTCGATGCGGCGGGCTATATCCGCCAGTGGGTGCCCGAACTGGCGCATCTGGATGACAGCGCGATCCACGATCCGGAGGTGCGCCCCCGCAAGTATCCCCCCAGGATCGTCGGCCATGCCGAGGCCCGCGCCCGCGCGCTGGCGGCCTATGCGCAGTGGAATGCCGCGACCAAGAGCTAGGGACAACTGACGCCGCCCGGTTGCTCTTGGCGTCAGATCGCTTCATATCCGCGCGCATGAACGCGCAGGCGCCCGGAAGGGGCGGGCATCTCGTTGCACGGGGCGACAAGCCTCTGGCCGGATCCGGCGGTGTGCTCACGCGTCTGTTTGCCGGGCGGATCGACCGCATCCTTGACCGGATAGATGCTGGCCTCGCGCAGGGCTCGCTGATGGCGCATTTTCCCGGGGGTATCAGCCGCCTGCTTGGCGGGCGCGGCGATGGGCCTGCGGCGGAAGTCACCGTGCACGATTGGCGCGCTTTGCTGCGGCTTGTCACCGGCGGCTCGGTCGGCTGCTATCAGGGCTACGAGGCGCGCGACTGGGATAGCACTGATCCCGTGCAACTGTTCGCACTGTTCGTGCGCAATGCAGCCTCGCTTGGCAATACCGCGCGGGCCAAGGGGCCGTGGCGGATCGCGGCGCGGCTGCTCCACGCCTTGCGCCGCAACAGCCGCAAGGGTGCGGCGCTCAACATCGCGGCTCACTACGATCTCGGCAACGATTTCTACGCGCTGTGGCTCGATCCCACGATGAGCTACTCCTCGGCGTGCTGGTCTGGCCTTGCGCCGGGGGCTTCGCTGGAGGACGCCCAGCGCAACAAGGCGGACTTGCTGGCCGACCGGCTGATGCTGCAACCCGGCACGCATGTGCTCGAGATCGGCTGCGGTTGGGGCTATCTGGCGCGGCGCATGGCCGAACGGCTTGCGGTCCGTGTCACCGCGATCAGTCTGTCAGACCCGCAACTCGATTGGTGCCGCGCACGCGCGGCGGCCGATGGTGTTCCGGGGCTCGACTATCGCAATCAGGACTACCGCGACACGCACGGGGTCTATGACGCGGTGGTCAGCGCCGAAATGGTCGAGGCGGTGGGCCGCGCTTATTGGCCATCCTATCTCGATTGTCTGGCCCGTGCGCTGAAGCCGGGCGGGCGCGCGGCGATCCAGTACATCGCGATCCGCGACGACTTGTTCGAGGCTTATGCCCGCAGCGCCGATTTCATTCAGGCCTATGTCTTTCCCGGTGGCATGCTGCTCAGCCAGAGTGAGTTCCGGCGGCTTGCCGCAGCGCGCGGACTGGAATGGACCGATCAGGTGGATTTTGCGGCCGACTATGCCCGCACGTTGCGGCTATGGCGCGCGGCGTTCGATGCGGCGGTTGATGCGGGCAGCCTCCCGTCAGGGTTTGACGCGCGGTTTGTGCGGCTGTGGCGGTTCTACCTGATGTATTGCGAAGCCGGTTTCGCGGGTGGCGGCATAACCGTCAGTCAGGTCACCCTGGTGAAACAAGCTTGAAGGTTCAAGCGAACTTGAGGCTTGTTGATATTCCTTAAGAAATCGTTACCGATGTCACGCAACCGGGCGAAACACGCCGTCGCCCCGGTAGCGCTGCAGGATGTTGTCGTGGATGATCGGGCTGAGCAGGCTGGCAAAGGCGCAGCCGACCTGACCGCGCTCCCACCACACCACTTCGGACTGCAGCGATTCGAGCCCGGGCAGCGTCAGCCAGCAGATCGTGCCGACATGCATGCGATTGAGCGCGGTCGCTGAAAAGCCCCCGAGCGAAAGGTCGTGGACGACAGTGTGAAAGCTTTTGGCGGACGAGGGGCGCAGGCTTGCCGGAATGTTGACCTTGCAGCGCGGCGCGCAGCGGTCTTCCTGCGTCGCCAGATAATAGCCGTCGTTGGAATATGGTTCCCAGTGCCTGCTCATGGCGATCGCCCTTAATCGACTCGGCCCTCCGGAATCCCGAAGGTCTCATCAGACTATCGCCAAGCGCTCTTAACCGGGTGTTAGGACGTGTGGTTCGCGGGACTGGTTAACCGCCACGCGGTGCGGGCTCGCAAACGATTCACCAAGCAGGGATACCATATAATCGGCAACCACTTCCGGGGCCTTAACGCTCGCCGGATCTTCGCCCGGGTAGGCCTTGGCGCGCATCGCAGTGCGAGTCGCGCCCGGATCGAGGATGGCGACGCGGATGTTCGAGATCGCGCGGACTTCCTGCGCATAGCTGCCCAGCAGGTTTTCAAACGCCGCCTTGCTCGCGCCATAAGCGCCCCAATAGGCGCGCGGGTTTGCGCCGACGCTACTGGTCACGCCGATCAGCCGCGCGTCGGCACTCTTCTTGAGCATGCCATCAAACCCGGCGATCAGCGCTTGGGTCGCCAGCACGTTGAGCGTCATCGCGCGGTTCAGATCGCGCTGCTCGATCTGCCACACCGGGGTCAGCGTGGGCAGGACCGCCGCGTTGATCACGAGGATGTCGAGCGCTTGCCAGCGCCGTCCAATGGCAGCAGCGAGGCGGGCGATGCCATCGGGCTCGGCCAGATCGACCGGGGCAATCGTGGCGTTGCCGCCGCTCTCATAGATCGCCTGCTCCACGCCCTCGAGATCCTTGCCCGCGCGCGCTGTCAGGATCACATGCGCGCCTGCGGCCGCCAGCGCCTTGGCGGTGGCCGCGCCGATCCCGCGGCTTGCGCCGGTGACGAGCGCGAGCTGACCCTCGAAGAGTTTGGTCGAAACCGCGCTCATGCGACTTTGTCGACCGGGAACGAGAGCTGGTCGGACCCATCGCGGCCCGAAAGATCGGTCAGCCGGGTGGGATATTCGCCGCTGAAGCACGCGTCGCAATATTGCGGGCAGGCCTTGTTGCGCGAAGCTTCGCCAACCGCACGGTACAGGCCGTCGATCGAGACGAAGGCGAGGCTGTCAGCGTGGATGAACTTGGCCATGGCCTCGACATCCATGGTGGCCGCGAGCAGTTTCGAGCGCTCGGGCGTGTCGACACCGTAAAAGCACGAATGCTCGGTCGGCGGGCTGGCGACGCGGAAGTGCACCTCGCTCGCGCCGGCATCGCGCATCATCTGCACGATCTTCATCGAGGTGGTGCCGCGCACGATCGAATCGTCGATCAGCACAATCCGCTTGCCTTGCACCAGTGCGCGGTTGGCATTGTGCTTGCGCTTTACATCGGCATGGCGTGCGCCATCTGATGGCTGGATAAAGGTG
>CAIKKO010000055.1 GCA_903828025.1 uncultured Sphingomonadales bacterium | reverse complement strand
GCATCGACACGGTTGATTACGGCACCTCGGCGCAGGCGGTCACCGTGCATCTTGATGGCACGGTCAATTCCGGCGGCGATGCCGAGGGCGACCAACTTCTGAACATCGAAAACCTCGTCGGCTCGGCCTATGACGACACGCTGCTCGGCGCGGCTGCGGCGGAAACGATTTCCGGCGGCGCGGGCGACGATCTCATCAAGGGCGGCGCGGGTGATGACACCCTGCTTGGCGGCAGCGGCGATGATGTGCTGGTCGGCGGGCTCGGTGCGGATGCCATAGACGGCGGCTCGGGCACCAATACCGCCAGCTATGCCGATGCGGCGGAGGGCGTTGCTATCGACCTCTCCGGCGCGGCGGGTACGGCGGGCGAGGCCACCGGCGATACGCTCACTGGAATTTCGCGCCTGGTCGGCTCGGCTTATGCGGACACGCTCGGCGGCGGCAGCGGCAGCGAGACCATCCTGGCCGGTGCAGGCGACGATACTTTGCGCGGCAGCGCGGGCGCGGATGTGCTCGATGGCGGCAAAGGCACGGACGTTGTGGACTACAGCGCTTCGGACGGCGCGGTCACCGTGTCGCTCGATGGCTCGACCGGCGTGGGCGGCGATGCCGCAGGCGATCAATACACGTCGATCGAAGGGGTGATCGGCTCGACGCTCGATGACCACCTGACTGGCAGCACTGCCGCCAATCTGCTCGATGGCGGCGCGGGCCATGATATCCTGTCGGGCGGCGGCGGAGATGACACGCTGCTGGGCGGCGCGGGCAACGACATTCTGGATGGCGGCGCGGGTTCGGACCTGCTTGATGGCGGCGACGGCATCGACACGGTCGATTACTCGGATTCAAGCTCGGGCGTTTCGGTTTCGGTCGATGGCTCGGTCTCGACCGGGGGCGCGGCCGAGGGCGACCGGCTGCTCCATATCGAAAACCTCATCGGCTCGGCCTTCAACGATACCTTGCGCGGCACTGGGGCGGACGACACGCTGACCGGCGGCGCGGGCGACGATACACTCGCCGGGCGCGGCGGCGCGGATCATCTGATCGGCGGCGACGGCTTCGACACGGCCGACTACAGCGATGCGTCTGCGGGGATCACGGTCTCGCTCGCCACCGGGCACGGCACGGCGGGCGATGCTGCGGGCGATGTGCTTTCCAGCATCGAACGCGTGGTCGGCTCCTCGTTTGCCGACAAGCTGATCGGCTCATCGGGTGCGGACGTGCTCGAAGGCGGCGATGGCAACGATCTCCTGCGCGGCCTTGGCGGCGATGATACGATCCTGGGCGGCGGCGGCGACGATATCATCGACGGCGGTGCGGGCGCGGATACGATCGACGGCGGCGCGGGGCATGACACCATCGACTATTCGGCCTCGCTGGTCGGGGTCGAGGTCACGCTCGATGGCGGGGCCAGCGCCAGCGGTCTGGCCGAAGGCGATGTGCTGACCAGCATCGAAGAAGTGATCGGATCGGCCGAGGCCGACGTGATCAACGGTTCGGCAGCGGACGAGGTGCTCCACGGCGGCGCGGGGGATGATATCCTGCGCGGCGGCGCGGGCGCGGACGTGCTCGATGGCGGGGCTGGCACCGATACCGCCGACTATTCGCGCGCCACCGAGGGAGTCGCGCTCAGCCTGGCCACCGGCGGGACCGGCGGCGATGCCGCGGGCGACACGTTCGTCAGTATCGAGATCGTCGAGGGCAGCGAATTTGCCGATACGATGGCAGGCACCGACGGAGCGGACACGCTGCGCGGGCATGCCGGCAATGATATGCTCGATGGCGGCCTGGGGGCCGACACACTCGATGGCGGCGCGGGCGACGATATCCTGCGCGGCGGGGCTGGCGCGGATGTGCTGCTGGGCGGCGATGGCTCGGACACCGCAGACTATTCGACCTCGTCTGCCGCAGTCGCGATCAATCTCGATGGCTCGCTGTCGGCGGGCGGTGACGCTCAGGGCGATACGCTGTCCTCGATCGAGAACGCGATCGGTTCGGCGTTCGACGATACGCTCACCGGCACATCGCAAAGCGAGACGCTCGATGGCGGCGGCGGGAACGATGTGCTTTCGGGCGAGGGCGGCAACGATACGCTGATCGGCGGGGCGGGCGACGACATTCTGACCGGCGGGCTCGGGGCCGACCAGCTCCAGGGTGGCGACGGTTTCGATACGGCAAATTACGCGGATTCGGCGGCAGGCGTGACCGTGCGGCTCGATGGCGGGCCAAGTGGCTCTCTGGCCAGCGGCGGCGATGCCGAAGGCGATGTGCTGACCGGGATCGAAGGCGTGATCGGTTCGGCCCATGCCGATACGATCATCGGCGGCGCGGCGAACGACAAACTCGATGGCGGTGCGGGTGATGATACGCTCGTCGGCGGTGCGGGCGATGATATCCTGCTCGGCGGCAGCGGCGATGATGTGCTCTCCGGCGGGCTCGGCGCGGATGTGATTGATGGCGGCAGCGGGACCAATACCGCCAGCTATGCGGGGGCGGCCGAAGGGGTCGCGGTCGATCTTTCGGGCGCGGCGGGCACGGGCGGCGAAGCGACCGGCGATACGCTGATCGGCATTTCGCATCTGATCGGATCGGACTTTGCCGACCAGCTTGGCGGCGGCACGGGGGCCGATACCATCGAGGCTGGCGCGGGCGACGACACGCTGCTGGGCAGCGCGGGCAACGATCTGCTCGATGGCGGCGCGGGCTTCGATACCGTCAGCTATGCCGGTTCGGGTGCGGGCGTGATCGCCTATATGGACGGGCGCGCGGGCAGCGGCGGCGATGCCTCGGGCGATGTGCTCGTCAGCATCGAAGGCCTTGTCGGATCGGGCTTCGACGACCAGCTCTACGGCAGCGACAGCGCTGATGTGATCGACGGCGGCGCGGGCAACGACCTGGTGCGCGGCGGCGGCGGCGACGATACGCTGAACGGCGGCGCAGGCAACGACATCCTGATCGGCGGCGACGGTGCCGATGCCATCGACGGCGGTCTCGGCACCGATACGGCCAGCTATGCCGATGCGACCAGCGGCATCACCGTCGGGCTTGACGGCAGCGTTGGCCATGGCGGCGCGGCTGAAGGTGACACGCTGCGCAATGTGGAAGTGCTGATCGGCTCCGCCTTCGACGATGTGCTGAGTGGCGGCGCGCAGGCCGAAACCATCCGCAGCGGCGACGGTGATGATACGCTGGTCGGCAGCCTCGGCGCGGATACGCTGGTGGGCGGCGATGGCACCGATACGGCCGACTATTCAGGCTCTGACGCGGCGATTGTCGCCGGGCTCGATGGCCGCACCGGCAGCGGCGGATATGCGGAAGGCGACCGGCTGTTCTCCATCGAACATCTGGTCGGCTCCAGCTTTGGCGATACGCTAGCGGGCGGGATCGGCAACGATACGCTCGACGGCGGCGCGGGCGACGATACCATCATCGGCTCGATCGGGGCCGATACGATCATCGGCGGCGCAGGCTTCGACACGATCGACTACTCCGCCTCGATCACCGGGGTGACCATTGTCAATGACGGCAGCTTTGGCGGCAGCGGCGATGCCTCGGGCGATACGCTCAGCGGGATCGAGCGCATCATCGGCTCGGCCGCCGACGATACGCTCGGCGGCAGCGCGGGGGCCGATACGCTGGAAGGCGGCGCGGGCAACGATACGTTGAGCGGCAATGCCGGCGATGACACGCTGCTGGGCGGCGCGGGCGACGATGTCATCACCGGCGGCCTTGGTGCGGACACGATTGATGGCGGCACCGGCTT
>CAIKKO010000054.1 GCA_903828025.1 uncultured Sphingomonadales bacterium | reverse complement strand
GCAATCGTGCGCACGGGCGGCAAACAGTACCGGGTCGCCGCCGGAGACAAGATCGCGGTCGAGAAGCTGGCGGGTGAAGCCGGTGACACGATCACGCTGAGCGATATCATCCTCGCAGGGGTTGATGGCGCGATTGCAGATGCCACGGGCATCACGGTTTCGGCCGAGATCATCGCGCAGGCGAAGTCCGAAAAGGTCATCGTGTTCAAGAAGCGCCGCCGGCACAACTATCGCCGCAAGAACGGCCACCGCCAGCAGATGACTCTGCTGCGCATCCTCAGCGTCGCCTGATCGCGTTCGGGCCTGAGCAGACTTCGGAGTAGACTAAGATGGCACATAAGAAAGCAGGCGGCTCTTCGCGCAACGGTCGCGACTCAGCTGGCCGCCGCCTCGGCGTCAAGAAGTTCGGCGATCAGCACGTGATCGGCGGCAATATCATTATCCGCCAGCGCGGCACGAAAGTGTACCCGGGCGCGAATGTCGGCATCGGCAAGGATCACACCCTGTTCGCGCTCGCCGAAGGCCGTGTCCGTTTCCACTCGGGCAAGCTTGGCCGCAAGTACGTTTCGGTCGATATGATGGCTGAAGCCGCCGAATAACCGGATGGTCATCCATAGGGCCATCCTCACGGGATGGCCCCGCCGGTCTCAAGCAGACTGGCCAATCGAGGGAGAGGGGCCCGCCCGTCTCCCTTTTTTCGTGTCTCCCGCATCGCCAGCACCGGTTGTCGCAAAAGCCGCGCACGCCCGGTGAAACGCAATATGCCTGTCACTACCTTTGGTTAGGAGCCGAAGCGACAGGGCGGATGAGGAGAACGAGCATGTTCATTCGCAGCGAACGGTTGTTCCTGCGCCCGGCCTGGGCCGAGGACTGGGCCGAATTGCACGCCGCAATCGACGACGCGGCGGTCGTGCGCAATCTGGCCCGCGCGCCCTGGCCCTACCGTGCGGAAGACGCGCAGTGGTTCGTCGGGCGGCTGCAGGACCCGCGCC
This sequence comes from uncultured Sphingomonadales bacterium, assembly GCA_903828025.1. Taxonomy (GTDB): domain Bacteria; phylum Pseudomonadota; class Alphaproteobacteria; order Sphingomonadales; family Sphingomonadaceae; genus Novosphingobium. Next base: position 7,042 of record CAIKKO010000054.1, on the reverse strand, counting down.
ATCCCGATTTTCTCGTCACGCTGCCCGGCGCGGAAGGCGCGCGGCTGATCGGCTGCGCCGGAATCGCCCCGACCGAAGGCGGCGCGGTCGAACTGGGGTACTGGATCACGCGCAGCCACTGGGGCCGTGGCTATGCCACCGAGGCGGCACGCGCGGTGCTTTCAGTGGCGCGCGCGCTCGGGCATGACCGGATCGAGGCGGGCCATTTTCTCGATAACCCCGCCTCGGGCCGGGTGCTGCGCAAGCTTGGTTTCACGCCCACCGGCGAACACCGCCCGCGCCGCAGTGCCGGGCGCGGCACCGTGGTGACGAGCGTTATGTACGAAACACGGCTCTCGGGGGCTGAAAACGGGGATGATGACGGCGGCGGTGACAGCGAGCCGATGCGCTGCGCCGCCTGAAGCTCGCCCACTTGCCGACGGGCAAGATGGGTTCTAGGCATGAAGGCTTGCCGCGCCGGGGGTGTGCGCGGCCAAGCCGGAAAACCGCCTGTCCATGTCGACCAGAAAGCGTCTCAGTCCCGAAGAAAGCCGCATTGCCGCCCTCGAAGCCGCGCGCGCCCTGCTGATCGAAGCGGGCCCGCAGGCGGTCACGCTCAAGGCGGTGGCGGGCCGGATCGGGCGCACCCATGCCAATCTGCTGCACCATTTCGGGTCCGCCTCGGGCCTGCAGAAAGAGCTCGCGCGCCATCTGGCCGAAACGATCTGCGGCGTGATCCGCGAGGCGGTGATCGCCAGCCGGTCCGGTATCGGAAGCCCGCGCGATGTCGTCGATCTCACGTTCGATGCGTTCGACCGCGAAGGCGCGGGCGCGCTTGCCTCGTGGATGCTGCTTTCGGGCAACGAAGATGCGCTCGATCCGATTGTCGATGCCATCCACGATCTGGTGATCGAACTCAACGAATTCGGCTCGGACGCGATGCGCGGCACCACGCTGACCCTCGTGCTCATGGCGCTGGGCGATGCGCAGATGGGCGGGCCGCTGAGCCAGGCGCTCGAACTGCCGCGCACCGCCGCGCGCGATTATGCGGCGCAGATGCTCGATGCGGCGGCCGAAAAGGCCAAGCTCATGCAGGCGGGGTAAGGTCCATCCACGCGGGGGTCAGGCCCGGCGTGATATCCTCGGTCCGCCGGTGATCGACCGCAAGGCCGAGCTCGGGATAGGCGGCGCGCTGGCGGGCCGGGTCTGACTGATCCAGCGGAACCACGACCAGCCGCCGGTTGACCTTTTGCCGCCAGTTCATCCGCGCGGTGTTTTCCTGCCCGACATAGCAGCCCTTGGTGAAGCTGACGCCGCCCAGCTCCACCGCGTTGGCCTCCAGCCACAGGGTCTGCTCGCTGCCGAGTTCGGCGAGGCCTTCGATCACGCCGTGGTTCAGGCGGTGCGCCTGCCAGGCGGCGTCGGCGGGTACGTCGTCGGCGCTGATCGGGGCGATCCAGCGCCAACCGAGTTCGGGCAGGCGCGGATCATTGCCCGCCGCATGTGGCTCCCAGTAGACGCCCAGCCCTTCGGCAAGGCTGATCTCGATCTTGCGGCGCATGCGGTAGAGCGAGAGGCGGCGCGCCAGCGCGGGCGCGGCGGCGGCCTCGCAATCGATCAGCAGGTTCGCGCCTTCGCCCCACACCAGAAAATCGTGCAGCGCCTTGCCTTGCGGGCTGAGCAGCCCGGCCCAGATCGGCAGCGGCCCGCGCACATCGTTCGTCACCAGCGCTTGCAAAAACCCGCTGACATCTTCCTCCGCCACTTGCGGCGCCAGCCGGATCAAGGTGCGATCAAACAGGCGTGGCTGGCTCTTGGCCGGAGGTTGCGTCGAATTCTGGGGTTCGCTCATAGGTGACAGATAGCCATCGCAGCGCTTAAGGGAAGGGGCATGACTAGCCCCGAGACTATCACAATTCGCCGCCCCGATGACTGGCATGTCCATTTGCGCGATGGCGCGCTGCTCGCAGGGGTCGCGCCGCACACCGCGCGGCAGTTCGCGCGCGCGATTGTCATGCCCAATCTCTCACCGCCGATGATGGATTCGGCAGGCGTTGCGGCTTACCGCGCGCGGATCATGGCGGCGCTGCCGGATGACACCAGCTTCACTCCGCTGATGACGCTCTACCTCACCGATCACACCGACCCGGATGAAGTGGCGCGCGGCCATGCGGACGCGGTGTTCGTGGCGGCCAAGCTCTATCCCGCGCACGCCACCACCGGATCGGCGCATGGGGTGACCGACATTGCGCGGATCATGCCGGTGCTCGCGCGGATGGAAGCGATCGGCATGCCGCTGCTCATCCACGGCGAAGTGACCGACGCGCATGTCGATATCTTCGACCGTGAGGCGGTGTTCATCGCGCGCACGCTGGAGCCGCTGGTGAAAGCCTTGCCCGGCCTGCGCGTGGTGTTCGAACATGTCACGACCGCCGAGGCGGTGCAGTTTGTGGAAAGCGCCGGGCCCAATGTGGCCGCGACGATCACGCCGCAGCACTTGCATATCAACCGCAACGCCATGCTGGTCGGCGGCATCCGCCCGCACGCCTATTGCCTGCCGGTCGCCAAGCGCGAGCATCACCGGCTCGCGCTGCGCAAGGCGGCAACATCGGGCAGCGCGCAGTTCTTCCTCGGGACAGACAGCGCGCCGCATGCCCGGCACCTCAAGGAAGCGGCCTGCGGCTGCGCGGGGATCTTCAACGCGCCGTATGCGCTCGAAAGCTATCTGGCGGTGTTCGAGGAAGAAGGCGCGCTGGACAGGTTCGAGGGCTTTGCCAGCGAGCATGGCCCGCGTTTCTACCGCCTGCCGCTGAACGAGGGGACCGTGACGCTGGAACGCGCGCCTGTCACCGTGCCGGAGGAAATCGACGTGGGCGGCACGGTGATCGTGCCCTTCCACGCCGGGGAGACGCTAGGCTGGCGACTTCGTAGCTGAGTTCATCCGCGCCTTGTGCAGCATGTCCCAGCTGAACAGGCCGAGCGCGATCCAGATCAGCACGAAGCAAACCGTGCGCGGGGTATCGAGCGGCTCGCCGAAGAGAAAGTGGCCGATCAGGAAGCCGATGCTGGGCGTGATGAACTGCGCAAAGCCCAGCGTCGAGAGATCGAGCCGCTGCGCCGCATAGGCAAACAGCAGCAGCGGCAGCGCAGTGATGAGGCCGGTGCTGGCGATGAGCAGCGCCGTGGACCAGCCGGTCGTGAAGCTCGATCCGGCAGGCTGGTGGCCGAACCACGCAACCACGCCGATGGCCGGCAGGAGCAGCAAGGCCGTCTCGACCGTCAGGCCCGGCACCGCGCCAACCGGGGTCACCTTGCGCACATAGCCGTAGAGCGCGAAGCTGATGCCCAGCACCACCGCGACGGCGAGCATATCGAGCGCTTCCCACGCGAGCAGGCCGATGCCGAGGCTGGCGACAGCGACCGCACTCCATTGCAGGCGGCCCAGCTTCTCGCCCAGAAACACGGTGCCGAGCAGCACGTTGATCAGCGGGATGATATAGTACCCCAGGCTGGTCGCGAGCACGTGCCCGGCATTCACCGCCGTGACGTAGATCAACCAGTTGCCGCCGACGAACAGCGCGCTGAGGGCGAGGCGCAGCAGCAGCGCGGGGCTCGCCAGCACCGCCCGCAGCTCCGCGCCCTGGCGCATCACCACGACCACCACCAGGCACACCGGCAGCGACCAGATGATCCGCCAGCCGATCAGCTCCAGCGCCGGAACCGCCTGCAGCAGCTTGAAGTAGATCGGCAGCACGCCCCAGAATGTGTAGGTCGCGACCGCCGCGATTGCGCCGCCGCTGCGGGGAGTGGCCGAGTTCATGCTGCGCGCCATGGCAGCGCGCAGGCCGGGAACCAAGCCCCAAAAAGGCATGACCGGATCAAGCGGCTCTTATCGGTCGGTCACGCCGTTTTAACCAAACCGCGCGCATGGATCGCGCCATGACGATGGCCCGCGCCTTTCGCGCTGCACTTCTGGTCGCCTCGCTGGCGGCGCTCGCCGGGTGCTCGGGCGAGGCGCCGCGCGCTTATGGCGGCGAGGCCGACGGCGTCCACGATCCGGTGATGACTGCGGCCATCGAGGGGCAGCTCATGGTCGATCCCGATCTTTCGCAGACCAACATGCGCAATATGGCGGTGGTGCCGGCCGGCCCAGTCGATCCCGCGATGCCGCTGCCCGATCCCACGGGCAAATAGCGGGATCAGGTGTCCCGAAGGCCCACACCGATGTTGGCGCGGGGCTGTTCCATCTCGCTCGATGACACCGGATAAGCGCACGAATCGGCGGCGTAGTAGGAGCCGGGCCGGTTGTTGCCGGAAAGGCCGACACCGCCGAACGGCGCGGCCGCTGCCTCGCCGATGGTCGGGCGGTTCCAGTTGACCACCCCGGCGCGCACATTGGCCCAGAAGCGGTTGTATTCCTGCGGGGTGCCGCCGATCAACGAGGCGGTGAGGCCGAAGCGGGTGTTGTTGGCCTCGGCAATCGCCTCGTCGAAATCGCTGACCGAAACGACTTGCAGCAGCGGGCCGAACAGTTCGACATCGGGCCGGTCTTCGATCTTGGTCACGTCGATGATCGCGGGGCTGACAAAGGGCAGATCCTCACGCAGCCGCGCCATGTGCTTGATCGCGCGGCCGCCGTTCGAAAGCAGGTAAACGAAGCTTTCGGTGAGCCCGTCGGCCGCCGCATTGTCGATCACCGGGCCCATGAACGGCGAGGGCGTATCGAACGGAGCCCCGACGATCAGCCGCTCGGCGAGCCGCCGCACTTCGGAGATCACCGCATCGTAGAGCGTGGCTTTCACGATCAGCCGCCGCGCGGCGGAGCAGCGCTGCCCCGCGCTGGTGAAGGCCGATTGCACCACGATCGCTGCGGCATCGGAAAGCTTGGGCGTATCCCACACCACCAGCGGGTTGTTGCCGCCCAGTTCGAGCGCGACGAGCTTGCCGGGATTGGCCGCCAGCTTGCGGTTGATTGCGACCCCGGCATGCGCCGAACCGGTGAACAGCACGCCGTCGATCCCGTCGTGCGCCGCCAGCGCCATGCCTTGCGCGGCACCGCCCTGCAGGACTTGCACCACTGCCGCCGATATCCCCGCACGGTGGAAGCACCGCGCGAGCAGTTCGCCCGTGGCCGGTGCCTTTTCCGAAGGCTTGAACACCGCGACATTGCCCGCGATCAGCGCCGGAATGATCTGCCCGGCGGGCAACAGCGCGGGCATGTTGTAGGGGCTGATCACCGCCAGCACGCCATGCGGTTTGTGCCGCACCGCAGCCGTGCCGTTAAGCGCGCTGTCGAGCTTGCGCTGCGACGTGCGATCGGCATAAGCGCGCACCGAAACTTCGACCCGGTCGACCACGGCATCGACTTCGCTGCGCGCTTCCCACAGCGGTTTGCCGGTTTCGCGCGCGATCAGGTTCGCCAGCTTGTCGGATTCCTTGCGCACTTCGTTGGCGAAGCGGCGCAGCAGTTCGATGCGGGTGGACAGCGGCTGCGAAGCCCAGGTCGGCCAGGCACGCCGCGCCCGGGTCACGACATCATCGACGTCGCCGACCTTGCCGCGCCACAGTTCCGTTCCGGTGGCGGGCTCGAAGGATACGATTTCGCCGGTCGACACGGGTGCTCGGGGCCTTCCTCTGCCTTCGCTTGCGGCACCTGGCCGCGTTGAAGAGCGGCCTATGGCACGCGAGTCGTAACCAAACAAGAAACCTGGGGTCTGGCGCGGTCTGGCTCAATGGGGAATGCAGCGATTTTACAAGTGACCACGTTTTACAAGTGGCCGATCGGCACCGGCGGGCTGCCGTGCGCGGCGGCCATGCGGCGCAATGCTGCGATCTTGGCTTCGAACGCGGTCCAATCGTCGGCCTCGGCAATCGGGGCCCAGATCGCCTCGACCTCGTCGATCAGCAGCGACTGCGGCACCGGGTCGGCCCAATAGGGGTGACTGTCAGGCACGGGGGCATAAGCGGCAAGTGCTTCGCCCAGCGGTCCGGTGGCACCCCGTCCGCCCCGGTGCGCGAAGAAGAACGCATCCGGGCCTATTGCGCTTTCCGTCATGGCCTGCTCGCACAGGCTGATCATTGTGCTGTCCTCGTCCAGCCCGCGCGGCACCACGCCCAGCCGCCAGCACCAGCGCCGCGCCATGGCGGCGCGGTAGTGGTCGGCGAAGCCATTCAGCGCTTCGATCAGCGGCGGGGCCGCTTCCAGCGTGCGCAGCGCCATGGCGAGCTGGCCGCAGTTCCAGTGGATCGCCTCGACCTGCCGCCCGAAGGCATAGAGCCCGCCCGAATCGAAATAGGCGGCGGTAAAGCCCAGATCCCAGCGCGGCAGCCAGCGCCACGGGCCGTAATCGAAGCTCTCGCCGGTCACGTTCATGTTGTCGGTGTTGAGAACGCCGTGGACAAACCCGGCAACCACGTAGCTCGCGGCCATGTCGGCCATGCGTTCGACCACTTGATGCAGCAATCGCGCGGCGGGGCTGATGCCTTCGGGGCCGGCGGGGCCGGGGAAATTGCCGAGGCAATAGCCGACCAGCGCGGCCATATGGTCGGCTTCCTCCAGCGCGGCGAGGCGCTGGAACGTGCCGATGCGAATATGGCCGTGGCTGAGCCGCACCATGACCGCCGCGCGGGTGGGCGAGGGCTCGTCGCCGCGCCACAGCGCCTCGCCGGTCTCGATCACCGAGAAGGTGCGGCTGGTGTTCACCCCCAGCGCGCCGAGCATTTCAGTGGCGAGCACTTCGCGCACTGCGCCTTTGAGCGTCAGCCGCCCGTCGCCCTGCCGGCTCCACGGCGTTTGCCCCGAACCTTTGGTGCCAAGGTCCATCAGCCGCCCGGCCGAATCGAGCATCTGCGCATAAAGGAACCCGCGCCCGTCACCCAGATCGGGGTTGTACACGCGGAACTGGTGGCCGTGATAGCGCAGCGCCAGCGGCTGGGGGAGGTTGCCGGGCAGCGGAGCGAAGCGGCCCAAATGCGCCAGCCATGCCTCATCAGTCAGGTGCGCAAGGCCGACTTCGGCCGCAGCGTTCTGGTTGCGGAAGCGCAAAACTGTTTTCGGGAAGTC